>JBIOVB010000090.1:0-14599 GCA_044867525.1 Acidimicrobiia bacterium
CCTGGAGACCTTGTGCACCGTCCGCTCCGTCGGCACCGGGGAGACCGGGCAGACCCTGGATCCCGGCGAGACCCTGGACACCTTGTGCACCGTCGGCACCGGGGAGACCCTGGAGACCCTGGGCGCCGTCGGCGCCGTTGGCACCGTTGGCACCGGGGAGACCGGGCAGACCCTGGATCCCGGCCAGACCCTGGAGACCCTGGGCACCGGCAGCGCCGGTGGCACCCTTGGGACCCTGGGCTCCGGTAGCACCCTTGAGGCCCTGCGGGCCACGTGCGCCGAGGCCGGATGGAATCAGATCCGACTCGACGAGCCGCTTGAGGAAGGCGGACATCTGACCACGGGTCACAAAGTCCGACGGGCAGAACATTGTGTTTGCGGGCGGGTTGCAGCCCACGGTGATCCCGTTCTCGGCCATCCAGTTGATGGCAACCGAGAAGGTGTGATCTTCAGGCACATCCTTGAATCGGGTTGGCGCGGCCGCTGCGGCCGTTGCCGCCAGCAGGACCGCTGCTGTCACCCCGAGGATGATGACTCTGAGTCTCTTCTTCATTTTCCCTACTCCTTGGATTCGGATAGACCTGTTTCCCTATGGAGTCGGTATCGGCGGATTGCGTCAGGCGATGTCTGTCCATCCCTGGGTCGGGTGCAAGGGACTAGTCATCTGCTAACGAGACGGCGAGCGCCCGTGCGCCCGTAGAATGCGGGCTGACGGGGACGTAGCTCAGTTGGAAGAGCACCGGCTTTGCAAGCCGGGGGTCGTGGGTTCGAGTCCCATCGTCTCCACCGGGCCCCGGGAATGAACCACGTCGGGTGGCGTTCCCGTGAATGACCCAGAATCAGGAGTTGAGATGCGAGAAGCCGTGATCGTCGACGCGGTGCGGACCCCAATCGGCAAGCGCAACGGCGTCTTCAAGGACATCCATCCCGTGGACCTGGCGGCGATCCCCCTCCAGGCACTCGTCGAACGAAACCAGCTCGACTCCTCCCGGATCGACGACGTGATCATGGGCACCGTCAGCCAAACGGGTGAGCAGGCCTACAACGTCGGGCGCAACGCAGCGCTCGCTGCCGGATTCCCCGAGGAAGTCCCTGGGGTGACCATCGACCGCCAGTGCGGGTCCTCTCAGCAGGCCGCCCATTTCGCGGCCCAGGCGGTTATGGCCGGAGCCCAGGACATCGTCATCGCGGCTGGGGTCGAGAGCATGACAAGGGTGCCTCTCGGCGTCACGGCGCACCAGGGCCCGGGCATGCCCTTCGGTCCGAGGATGCTCGAGCGCTACTCACAGGGCCTGGTACCGCAGGGGATCTCCGCGGAGATGATCGCCGAGAAATGGGAGGTCACCCGAGTCGATCTCGACCAGATCTCGCTCGAGTCGCACTCGCGCGCGGCTACGGCCGGCGACGAGGGACGGTTCGAAGGGCAAATCATCCCGGTTGGCATCACCCGGGACAACGGGATGTCCGAGACGATGAGCAGAGATGAAGGGATCCGGCCCGACACCTCCCTGGAGAGGCTGGGTGCATTGCAGCCTGCTTTCAAGGCCGACGGGATGATCACCGCCGGTAACTCTTCCCAGATCTCAGACGGCGCGGCGGCAGTGCTCGTGATGTCCGAAGATCAGGCCCGGGAGCTCGGCCTCACCCCTAGAGCCCGCTTCGTCGCCTTTGCGATGGCCGGTGTCGACCCGGTGACCATGCTCACGGGTCCGATTCCGGCGACCGAGAAGGTCTTGAGCCGGGCCTCGCTCGGCATCGAGGAGATCGACTTGTTCGAGGTCAACGAGGCCTTTGCCTCGGTTGTGGCGGCCTGGCGCATCGAGCACGGTGGTTCCGACCCCATGGCTCTATGGGAGCGGACCAATGTCAACGGAGGGGCGATCGCCCTGGGTCATCCCACGGGGGCGTCCGGCGCGAGGCTCCTCACCACGCTGTTGTGGGAACTGGAGCGGACCGGAGGGCGCTACGGATTGCAGACGATGTGTGAGGGCGGAGGCATGGCCAACGCCTTGATCATCGAGAGGATTTGACAACGAGATGCTCTCCCCGCTCGCTGGGAGGAGAAACTGACCGGTAACTCCGCCGTCGACATCCTCCTGGCACTGCTCCTGGGCTACGTCATCTGGCGGGTATCGGTGGCCCTGATCAGGATGCTGGCCACCCCACCGCCGGAGATCGACCCCGACGATGTGGTTCCCGTCGATCAGGATTACAAGTGCACCGTCTGCGGTGCCGAGCTGACCATGAAGGCGGTCAACTTGGGCCAGGAGGCTGCCCCCCGGCATTGTCGAGAGGACATGGTCCCGGTGTGGAGACCAGCATGACCGGGCGAATCACATGTCTGTAGTTTTCCCGAGGTTTCTCCACAGCATGTTGAGAACTACACGGTTGTAACTCGCTACGCTCGCCGCCGTGCCCGAGTCGAAGCGCCGCAAGCCGAAAAGTCGACCCCCATCAGCACAGTCGACTGCCGAGGCGGCGAAGGCCAAAGAGCCAAGCCCCACCTGGTACGTGGCCTTGATGGCCGGCCTGATGGTCGTCGGGGTGATCCTGGTCCTCATCCGATTCGTGTTCGAGCTCGACCAGTTGGTGCTCGTCGTGGGCCTGGTGGCAATCGCCGCCGGGTTCTTGATGACCACCAACTACCGCTGAGGATCAGGGCGGGGTCGTAGTCGTCGTCGTTGTCGTAGTGGTGGTCGTTGTCGTCGGCGGGGGCTGGAAGTCGCCGAGAGTCACCGTCACCACGTCGCCGGGGAAGACGGTGACCCCCTCCTCCGGGAACTGATCCACCACTACCCCGTCCTGGCTCGGGTCGACCACCGGCTGTTGGGTATTGGAAACGTTGATCTCGAGGCCGAGATCGTTCAGGACGTCCTCGGCCTGACCAGGGGTGAGGCCGAGGAGGTCCGGTACCTCCACCGGCGCCGGGCCCTGGGACACCACGAGCAGGATCGTGTCACCGGAGCGCACCTCCGTGCCCTGCTCGGGCTCGGTCCGGATCACGATCCCCTCAGGGACGTCGTTGTCGAACTCGTCGTTGATCGTGGACAGGAGGTCGAGCGCTTGTAGCTCCGCAACCGCGTCCCGCTCACTCAAACCCGCCAGTTCAGGCAGGACGTGGGTCTCCCGTCCGGTCGACACCCAGAGGTCGATCTCGGCGCCCGCGCCTGCCTGCACCCCGGTCAAGGGGTCCTGGCGGAACACGGTGCCCTCGGCGAACTCGGCATTCGGCTCCTCGGTGATGGTCCCGACCACGAACCCGTTCTCTTCGATGATCCGCGTTGCCGCCTCCAGGGTCTGGCCGACCAGAGGCGGCACCTGGAACTGCTCGATCCCGGACGAGATGAACACCTCGACTTCCGAGCCGAGGACGGCCTCGGTCCCCGCGGGCGGGTTGGAGCGGATGGCGATATCGACCTCGACCTCCTCACTCGGTTCCGGAGTGAACTTGACCGTGAATTCGTCCTGCTCGAGTCGATTCCGGGCCTCCTCGCGGGTCATGCCCGCCACGTTGGGGACCGGGATCATCTCACCCTCGGTGTCGTCCCCGGTGGCCAGGTTGAACAGGAAGAAGACCAGGATGCCGAGCGCGATGAGCAGGCCGAATGCGGTGAGGATGAAAGGCATCTGGGAGGACGGCTCCTCCTCGACCCCGCGGTACACCTCGTCGGGCGGGACCGTCGCCGGGGGGACCTGGGTGGTCATGACCTGGGTTGCGTTCTCCCCGGCAGCCACCGCTCCCACCGCGCCGGCGGCGATCACAGCCGGGGCCACCTCCTGGCCGCGAAGCACCGACAACAGATCGGCACGCATCTCCTCGGCGCTCTGATACCTGGCGTTGGGGTCCTTGCGCATCGCCTTGGCCACCACCACGTCGAGTGACCCGGGGACGTCGGCGTTGAGCGACGACGGTGCCGGGGCCTCGGTCGATACGTGCTGGAAGGCGACCGACATCGGGCTGTCCCCGGTGAACGGGGGTCGCCCGGTGAGCATCTCGTACAGAACCACACCAAGCGCGTATACGTCACTACGGGCGTCGGCACTGGCCCCCTGAGCCTGCTCCGGGCTGAAATAGGTGGCGGTGCCGATCACGGCACCGGTCTTGGTCAGTTCCTGGCTGTCGTCCCAGGCCCGGGCGATTCCAAAATCGGTGACCTTCACCGTGCCATCCTTGGCGAGCAGGATGTTGCCCGGCTTGACATCGCGGTGCACCAGCCCTGCCTGGTGGGCGACCGACAGGGCAGCGGTCACCTCGGCGGCGATCTCGGTGGCGCGGCGAGCCAGCAGCGGTCCCTCGGACTTGAGCACATCCCGCAACGAGCGTCCGTCCACGAGTTCCATGACGATGAAATAGGTGCCCTGAGCCTGGCCCCAGTCGTAGATGCCGACGATGTTGGGATGGCTGAGATTGGCCGCGGCCTGGGCCTCACGCCGGAACCGCTTCACGAATGCCTCGTCGGCCGAGTACTGGGCGTGAAGGACTTTGATCGCCACCCGGCGATTGAGCAGCGTGTCCTGGCCCTCGTAGACGTCGGCCATCCCGCCCCGGGCCAGGTGGGATGTGGTGTGATAGCGATCGGTCAGTTCGGAGGGGGTATTCATGGAACGGCCAGGATTGTAGGAACGACCCGAATGCAACTCATTGGCTTCTCGTGAGCCACTGTTCGATGAGGTCGGCTGCGATCGGAGCGGCAACCCCCCCTCCGGTAGCCGATTCCCCGACGTCACCGCCCCCGGCAACCAGCACCGCAATCGCGATCGATGGGTCCTCTACCGGGGCAAAGCCGATGAACCAGGCATGGGGGCCATCCCCGGCCCCCTCGGCAGTGCCGGTCTTGCCGGCGACCCGAATCCCGGGGACCGATGCCTGCGAGCCAGTGCCCTCGGTGACCACCCTCTCCATGAGCTGGCCCAGCACGGATGCCGTGGCAGGTGCCATCGCCCTGCCCAGTTGGGTGGGCTCCGTGTCTTCCACGCTGTTGCCGTCGGCGTCGAAGATCCGGCTGACGAGATAGGGCGCGGGCACGATGCCCTGATTGGCGACGGCGGAGGCAACCATCGCCATATGCAACGGCGTCGCCCTGACATCCCGTTCCCCGATCCCGCTCTGTGCCAGGGCAGCAGGGTCATCGACCAGATCGTCGACCGGATAGGTGGCCTGGGGAACGGTCCAAGGAAACTCGAGATCGGTGTTGAACCCCAATGCCTCCGCGGTGATCCCGATGTCCACGGCGCCGAGGCGAACCGACAGGTCGGCAAACACCGTGTTGCAGGAGCGGACGAACGCCATGAGCAGGGTCACCGAAACCCCGTCGTTGCACACCCCTCCGTCGAAGTTGGAGATCGTCGCGGTAGAGCCCTCCAATTGGTACTCCTCCGGGTCGGGGAACTCGGTACTGGGGTCTGCTGCCCCGGTATCGAGGGCGGTGGCCGTGACCACCGTCTTGAACGTGGAACCCGGGGCGAACAACTCGCGTGTCGCCCGATCATTGAGTGGCTTGGCCGGGTCGGCGAGCAAGGAATCCCATATCGCGGCCGCATCATCTCCCAACAGCGACTCGGGGTCGAAGGACGGGGATGAGGCTGCCGCCAGGATGGCCCCGGTCTTGGGGTCCATGGCCACTACCGCCCCGGTCTGGCCGCCGAGCGCAGCGAACGCAGCGTGCTGGAGCGGGCCGTCCACCGTCATCTCCACGCTGTGCGGGCGGAGGTCGCGCCCGAGGAGGACCGAGATCAGATCGCTGATCGTCAGGTCGCGGCGCGAACGGAGCACCGGTGCATAGGCGTTCTCCAAGCCGGAGTCGCCGAGGAGGAACGAGTTGTAACCGACGATGTGGGCAAAGGCTTCACCCTCTGGATAGGTGCGCACGAAAGACCTGGGATCCGCAGGGTCGACCACCGACTCGGCTACGACCAGCCCGTCGGCGGTGACGATCAAGCCCCGCTCCTTTCCCTGCTCCGATAGCGCCGGGCGAGCGTTCCTCGGGTCGGCCTTCAACGCGTCGGCCCTCACCACCTGGAACCAGGTCACCGCCAACAGCAGGACGAAGAAGGAGGCGAAGAGGCCGATCGACAACCGGCGCACCGGGCCGTTCATACCGCCTCCTCGTGACTGATCCGGAGCAGGAGGGCGATCAGGATCAGATTCCCGACCAGGGCCGAGCCACCGTATGACATGAAGGGGAGGGTGATCCCCGTCAGCGGAACGACCCGCAGTACCCCGCCGATGATCAAGAACGTCTGGACTGCGAACACGAAGGTGAGGCCTGCGGCGAGCAATTTGCGGAAGGTGTCGCGGCTCCGAAACGAGATCCCGATCCCCACGGCCACGACCAGGGCGAAGAGGGCGATGACCGAGACCGTTCCCGCGAAGCCCAGTTCCTCTCCGACGGCGGCGAAGATGAAATCGGTGGTCGCGTTCGGGATCAGGTCCGGCCGCCCCAGCCCGGGCCCGGCTCCGGACAGGCTCCCCGTTCCCAGGGCGAACAAACCTTGGACGATCTGATAGCCCTCGTCCTCGTAGTGCTGGAACGGGGCAAGCCAGGCGATTATCCGGCGTTGCACGTGGTCGAAGGCGTAGTAGGAGGCGACACCGGCCACCAGAGCCATCACCCCCCCGGTCACCAGGTAGCCAGTGGTGCCCGTGGCGGCATAGAGGAGGAGGACGAAGCCGGCGAAGAGCAACAGAGAGGCGCCAAGGTCACGCTGGGAGATGAGGATCACGATGCTCACTCCCCAGGTCACCAGGATCGGGATCAACTGCCGCGGCTCGGGGAATCGCAGCGGTCCCAGGTGCCGACGCGCCTCGCGCAAGGCTCGCTGGTGGTCCGCGAGGTAAGCAGCCATGTACGACACCAGTCCCAGCTTGGCGAGCTCGGCCGGCTGGAACTGAAGCGTCGTGAATCCCATGTCGAGGACGATCCACAGCCGCGATCCGTTCACGGTCAGCCCCTTCAGGGGGAATCCCCAATCGGTGGGGAGGTTGGGGAGCATGAGAAGGATCAGCGACAGCAGGAGGATGATGCTCCGGTAGCGGCGGATCACGACTGTCGTCGTCCGGGCCAGCAGGGCGAGAACCGCGATCGCAACTCCGGCCGCTATCAGCATCCACCATCTCTGCAGACCGGCCTTGACCGGGTCGATGCGGTAGATCTCGATGAAGCCGAGGCTGGTCAATGCCGCAATCGGGGCGATCAGGAGCGGGGTCGCCTTTGGCGCCCAGGCTCGGACGGCGAGGTGCATTCCGCCGAATGCGATCAGGAATACGAGGAATGTGAGGGCGGTCTGGGCGTCGACGTTCTCCTCTCGTGCAAAGTTGACCAGGGAAACCCCGAAGGCGGCAAGCACCGCCGCCGCCAGGATGGTCGCGCCCTCGGCGTTGCGAGTCATCCGCTCAGGGGAGGACGTCCACGAGGATCACACTTATGTTGTCGTTCCCCCCGGCCTGATTCGCAGCTTCGATCAGGCTCCACACTGCCTCGTCGGCAGACTCGATTTCCAGCTTCTTCGCGATCTCGTCGTCGTCGAGCATCAGGGTGAGGCCGTCTGAGCAGAGCAGGAGCCGATCCCCGGGCTCCAGGTAGACCTCGATCTCGTCCACGTTGACGAATCTGGTGAGGCCGAGGCATCGGGTCAGCATGTGGCTGTGGGGATGATCTGCCGCCTCATCCGGAGACAGAGTGCCGGCGGCGACATACTCGGCCACCACCGTGTGGTCGTGGGTCAGCTGGCGCAGGCCATCATCTCGGAACAGGTACGCCCGACTGTCACCGATGTGCCCGAACTGGGCCACACCTTCCGGGGCGAGCAGCACCAGGGTCATGGTCGTTGCCATCCCCTCCAGGTCGGGTTGGCGTGCCACCTCCTCCCGGATCGACCTGTTGGCCGCCGCCACCCGGTCCGCTGGGGAGAGGTCGGAGGAGGCTGCAGTGTTCACCGCGAGACGCGATGCGACCTCACCGGCGATGTGGCCGCCCATGCCGTCGGCGACCATGAGCACGGTGGGTCCAGTCGACTCCCCGGAGCTCTCCGGGTAGATCGCGTCCTCGTTGTTCTTTCGCGCCATGCCCTGATGGCTGGCCGCGGCCCAGATGTACTTCACCGAACCTCCATCACCGTCTTCCCCACCTGGATGGTGTCGCCCCTGCGCATGGTTGTGGGAGCGGTAATCCGGCGGCCGTTGACATACGTGCCATTGGTGCTTCCCAGATCATGGAGGACGAGCCCATTCTCCGATGCCACCAGCCGCATGTGGAATTCTGAAGCGTAGGGATCATCCAGGAGCACGTCCGCTTCGTCCGACCGGCCGAGCACGGTCACGTCCCGGACCTCCAATTCCAGGCCCTGCTGGGTGTCGGAGCGCACGACGACCACCTTCGAGCCTTCCCTTCGCCGCCGCCGTAATGAGATCCCGAGATGGGACCCGATCGCCCGAGCCACCTGCCACACGAACAGGTAGACCAGGCCAAGGAAGATGATCCGGAGCAGGGCGAGGATGAGATCGGGCATGGATCAGGGCTCACGCAACCGGAAGCGATGCGCACCGAATCCGATGCTCGCTCCCTTCTCCACCTGTCGGGGGGTTGCCCGAACCGGCTCCCCGTCGAGCGCGGTCCCGTTGGCCGACCCGAGATCCATGATCCAGGTGATGCCCTCTGCCCTCCAGATCAGGGCGTGCCGCCTGCTGACGTCGTCGTAGGGCAGCACCACGTCGGTCTCACTCGAGCGTCCGATCACTGCCCGGTTGGGCCCGATGTCGAACTGGCTGTCCGGGGACACCAGGCGGGCCCAGGGGGGCATCTTGCCTGCAACGACCGAAGGGACACAGGTGAACTGACCCGGAGAGACTCGAGGCGAGGTTGCGATGACGACTGTGGCCGGGCCTTCCAGCCTCAAACCTGCCTCGGCGGCATGCTCGGTGAGGGCTGCCTCCAGGCGGCGTTCAAGCCGTGTCGGGTCGACATCGAGATCGGCCGGGTTGACGGTGAGCACGAAATGATTCGATGTGGCCGGGCCGGTCGGGTGGCGGAAGCTGGTGAGGTCGGCTTCACGTGCTATCCGTCCCGCCATCTCGGACGGGTGAATGCGTCCAGAGAAGACCCTCCCGGTCGTCCCTTCGAAAAGGCGCTCCAGACGGCGTTCCAGGCTCCTGGCAAGGCTCACGACGGGCAGGTTACGGCCGACTGGGGACAGTGACAGGTCGACTACCGGAACCACAGGCACAGGGTTACGATTTCACGACCGTTACGGGCGAGTGGCGGAATTGGCAGACGCGCAGGATTCAGGTTCCTGTGATCGCAAGGTCGTGGGGGTTCAAGTCCCCCCTCGCCCACCACGGATCAGATTTCCCGACGATCCCTCCGCGCACCATGTGGAGGTTGCAGAAGGGCCTCGATGCCTCGCGCTGACGCCAACACCTGATGCTGGACATACCCAGGCCCCGGAGACGGGTCCTCACCCGCATACTGTGGCCATTGCTGATCACTGTCGGCGCTGTCGTCGCTATCGCGGTTTCCGGGTCGGGAGCCGATACCCGGGCCGAGCTCGAATATCTGGACACGATTCAGGAGGAGGCGAGCGCTCTCTCGACAAAGGGAGCAGCGCTCAGCGACGTGGCTTCCCGGCTTGCAAGGATCGACAGGACCGAGCTAGTGACCGTGATCGACGGGTTGCGGGCGGATCTCGCTGCCGGCCTCGAGCTTGCAGACCAGGCACCGCCGTCGGTCACCTTGTTCGCGGTAAACGCTCTTCACCGTCAGGCCCTCGCCGCCTGGGATGCCGGAATAAGTGGTTTCGGATCTGGCCTGCTGGCGGCGGCCGATGACCCCACGAGCACCGTTGTGGTGGACAACATCGCCAACGCCCTGGCCGAGCTCAGGGCCGGAGACCGGCTGTTTCAGGACCTGATCGCCGAGCTGGAGCGGGAAGAGGTACCCGATCCGGCCGCGCCCATGCCCGCGGTCGCACTCATGCCAACCACCAGCGGAGACCTGACCAGCCTCGCCCAGGCCTACGTTCTTGCCGCAAGGTCGCCGAACAGCAACCTCGCCCTCCGCCCGGGACTCGCCGTGAGCCAGGTCGTGACCGATCCCGAGTGGGAGGTCAACCCCGAGGACGTGGTGATAGTCCCCAACACCGAGACGCTGACCTTCAACATCGTCGTCTCCAACCTGGGCAATGTGATCAGCCCAGCGGTGAGCCTCAACTTCGAGCTCACCGCAGAAGGAGGAGAACCCGTCATCCTCGAGGAGCCGGTGCCGGCACTCGAGTCACAACAGCAGGTCACCGTCACCTTCCCCGATGTCGAGGTCAGCAGCGGGGAGACCTATGAGGTCGCCCTGACCTTGATCGGGGTGCAAACCGACGTCAACGCCGACGACAACGAGCTTCGGGTGGAGTTCGTTGTGAGTGAGGGCTGAGATCCGAGCCGGCCGGTAGCATCCGCCGGCTCATGATCGACCCCCGACTCCTACGAGACGACCCTGATCTGATTCGGGATTCGTTGCGCCGACGGGGGATGGACCTCGACATCGACAGGCTGGTCGAGCTCGAAGGCGAGGTTCGGGCCCGGCGTCAGGAGGCCGAGGAGATGCGAGCCCGTCAACGGGAGGCGGGTCGCCTCATCGCCAATCTCACCGGCGACGAGAAGGAGGCTGCCATCGTCGAGGTCGCCGACTTGGCATCGGCGGTGAAGACGGCTTCGGCGGACGCCGACTCATTGAGCGCCGAGCTCGGCCTGGCGTTGCTCGAAGTCCCAAATCTGGTGGCAGCCGACGCCGCCGACGGCCTGACAGAGGCCGACAGTGCGGAGATCAAGAGGGTGGGAAGCCCTCGGGCCGCGGGCTTCGACCATGCCACCCTCGGCGAAAGCCTCGACATCGTGGACACGGCCCGGGGGGCCAAGGTCTCGGGCAGCAGATTCGCCTATTTGAAGGGCAAGGGCGTACTCCTCGAGTTTTCCCTGGTGCGATGGGCGATGGACAGACTGGTCGAATCCGGCTTCACCCCGATGATCCCCCCGGTGTTGGTGCGGGAGGAGGCGCTCGAGGGCACGGGGTTCTTCCCCGAGGCCAGGGAGCAGGTCTATGAGGTACCGAGAGACGAGTTGTTCCTCGTCGGCACCTCCGAGGTGCCTCTCGCTGCATATCACGGGGACGAGATCCTCGATCAGGAGATGCTCCCCGTGCGCTACGCCGGGTTCTCCACCTGCTTCCGCCGGGAGGCGGGGACCTACGGGAAGGACACCGCCGGGATCTTCCGTGTCCACCAGTTCGACAAGGTCGAGATGTTCGTGTTCTCCGATCCCGGGTCGTCGGCCGAGGAGCATGATCGCCTCCTTGCGATCGAGGAGAGCCTGGTCCAGGACCTGGAGATCCCGTATCGGGTGGTGAACATCGCCGCCGGAGACTTGGGCGCTTCTGCAGCCAAGAAGTACGACATCGAGGCCTGGTTCCCGAGTGAGCAGGCCTACCGGGAGATCACCTCCTGCTCCAACACGACCGATTACCAGGCTCGCCGGCTCAAGATACGGGTCCGGGGAGACGACGGGAATCGTGTGCTCCACACCCTCAACGGCACGGCCTGCGCCGTGGGCCGGACCATCATCGCCCTGCTCGAGAACCACCAGGAGCCGGACGGGTCGGTCAGGATCCCCGAGGCCCTTCGCCGCTACACGGGGTTCGATCTGATCGAGCCGTGAGCGAGGCCTCCGACCCGATCTTCGCCCGGATCGCAGCCCGTTACGACAGGATCAACCGGATCCTCTCCCTGGGCCAGGAGCGAAAATGGCGCCGGCGCGGAGTGCGGATGCTGGGTCCTGGCGCGGTCCTCGACCTGGGCTGTGGGACCGGGGACACCGACTTCGAGGGACGCAGGGTCGTGGGCCTGGACCCAGTGATGGAGATGCTTGCGCTGAGCAGATCACCGGAGCGGGTGGCGGGCGTCGGCGAGCGTCTCCCGTTTGCCGATGCCGCCTTCGACGGAGTGTTCAGCGGGTTCGTGTTTCGCAATCTGACTTCTATCGACGAGACCCTCTCTGAAGTGGGCCGGGTGCTTCGCCCCGGGTCGAGTGCGGTCGTCGTCGACCTCACCCGCCCTCGCAACCCCGTCTTGCGGGTCCTGCATCGCCTGGGGAGCGCGCTCCTGCTCCCTCTCATCGGTCTCTTGTTCGCCGGCGCCCCCCGGGAGTACTGGTACCTGCACCGCTCGCTCGATTCGCTGCCCCCTCCGGAGGAGCTCTACGCCGACCGGAAAGGCCTGGTCGTGGAGGAGGTATGGAGGATGGGAGTGTTCGGTTTCGTATACGGGGTGCGGCTCCGGCGAAATCGGGGCGCTCAGCATCCGCAGTGAATGCTCCTGGCCCCAATTACGGGTGATCGTGCCCCCGCCGTTGAAGCGGTGCGACACCGTCGGCGACGGCCGCCGGCTCAGGCCAGGCCGCCCTGCGTCACCCGGAGCGCTCCGCTTAGGGCTGCTTCCTTCCGGATCTGACCCGTTTCGCAGGGCTCCGCCGCGCAGGACCCAACCGTCAACGCCACGTGTCCATCGTCAGGGCCTTGGCCCCGGTGTCACGCCGCCCCTCGGGCGGGGAATTCGGCCCCGCATGTAGAGGATTTCGGGTTCAGGGCACCCCTAGTGCCCCACCTAGCACGATCGGTTTCAGGCTACCCCGACCACCACTGTTACCTTCCCCGGTTCATGGCTCTCTCCTCCTTCGGGCCCACCTTCCCGCGCCTGTTCATAGCCGGCCTGCTCGAGGAGATCTCGTTCGTCCTCATGATCCACTTCCCCGGTTATCTAGACGATCTCGGGGTCACCGAGTCCAAGATCGGGCTCCTGTACGCGGCCGCCGCCGTCCTCGCCCTCCTGATGCGCCCCGCCCTTGGCCGCCTTCTCGATCTCACCCACCGCCGCACCGTGCTCCTCTATGCGGGCGCGGGCAACATCGTTTTCATGCTGTTGATGGTGACGACCACCGTTTGGGGCCCCCTGCTCTGGGTCATCTTTCTCGTCCATCGTGTCCTGCTCATCTCGCTGTTCACCACGCTGCTCACGTACGGCGCCGACTCGATACCCGCCGAGCGTCGGACACAGGGCCTCGCCCTGTTCGGGCTCTCCGGCCTGGTGCCGATCGCAATCGGTGGGGTGCTCGGCGACGTGGTCATCGAGGCGGCCGGCTTCGACGGGCTGTTCATCGTCTCCGCGGCGGCGATGCTCGGCTCCTGGCTGATGGTGTGGACCCTCCCCGTGCTGCCCATCATGGGCCGGCGTCCCCGGCGCGGCTTCTGGCATGCCCTGGCTCAGCGCGATCTGCTCCCGCTGTGGTGGGTGACCCTGACGTTCAGCATCGGCATGGAAACTCTGTTCACCTTCACCCGCACCTATGTGGACGATCGCCAGATCGGGTCGGCGGGGCTGTTCTTCGGCGTCTACGGGGTGACCGCGGCCACCACCCGGATCTTTGGTGGGAGCCGCTACGACCGCATGGCCCAGGGCCCTTTGATCATCGGCTCAATCCTCAGCCTGGCCGTCTGTCTCGCGGTGATGGCAGTGGCCGGCTCGGCGGCGCTCCTGATCGCAGCGGCGATCGCCGGGGGGATGGCACACGGTGCACTGTTCCCGATTCTCTCCAGCCAGGTGGTGAAGCGGGCCCGGACCGCAGAGCGAGGCTCGGCGATGTCGATCTTCACCTCGATCTTCGACTTCTCGCTGCTGATGTCGGCCCCTTTGGTGGGGGCGGCCATCGACGGGTTCGACTATCGGGTGGCATTCGCAGCGGTGTCGATCGTGATCGTGGTCGGGGCGGTGGTCTACGCCATCTGGGATCGACGGCTCACCCTTGTGGAGGCCGGGGTCGGCTGACGGCTATCTGCGGTCGGAGAAGAACGCCTCCAGGAGCGCGGAGCACTCATCGGCCATCACACCCGAGACCAGTTCCACGCGGTGGTTGAGGCGCCGATCCTGCGGGATGTTGTACAGCGACCAGGCGGCACCCGACTTGGGGTCTGCCGCCCCGTAGACGATTCGCTCCAGACGGGCCAGGACCGCCGCCCCGGCGCACATCGGGCAGGGCTCGAGGGTGACCACCAGCGTGTGCCCTGAGAGCCGCCAGTCCCCGCGTTCTCGGGCCCCACGCGATAGCACCAGAAGCTCGGCATGGGCCGTGGGGTCGGACAGCTCCTCGCGGCGATTGCGATCCACGGCAACCACAGTCCCGCCCTCGTCGACCAGCACCGCCCCTACCGGGACATCCCCGGCCGCACCGGCCTCAGCCCCCGCGGCGAGGGCCATCTCCATCTCTTCTCGGTACTCGGCGCTGGATATGGGCTGGGACACGACCTGGATTATTCTCTACTAGCTCGCCAGCTCTGGCGGGCTTCCAGGAGGGATCGCATAGTCCGGTCTAGTGCGCGGCACTGGAAATGCCGTTGGGGGTTTACGCTCCCTCGAGGGTTCAAATCCCTCTCCCTCCGCGAAGCCGGTCTCGGCGGCCTCGCCGCCGGCCCTGGAGGGGTCGCATAGTCCGGTCTAGTGCGCGGCACTCGAAATGCCGTAGGGGGCTGACGCCTCCTCGAGGGTTCGAATCCCTCCCCCTCCGCCC
>JBIOVB010000091.1:0-3790 GCA_044867525.1 Acidimicrobiia bacterium
GACGACCTGCGCCGGGAGATCATGGCCAAGAGCAACGCGGTGCTGGCCACGATCAATGACGACGGCTCGCCCCATCTCACGGAATTGCTCTTCTATCTAGACGACCATGACCATCTCCAACTGCCGACGCCGCATGCGACCCGGAAGGTCCGCAACATCCGGGCCCGGCCCACGGTGACGGTTTTCATCTCCATCGAGTCGGGGTGGGCCTCCGCTACCGGCCCGGCCCGCATTCTCGAGGGCGATGAAGCCGGCCGGCTCAACCTGCTCAACCGCGAACGACTGCTCACCGAGGCCGGAATGGAGACCATGGGCCTCCTCCTCGCCGCGTACGAGGACAACACGATCGACATCACGCCGACTCGCTGGATGTCGTGGAACGACGGTCATGTGCTGGACACCATCACCGCCCTCGGCGGTGATATCGAGGCCCATCCCCCGTCGACATGGTGGAAAGACCTCTCGGTCGGATGACATCCGCCGGCTACAGCGGGACGTCTCTCCCCAAGAAGCTCGGGATCAAGCCCGGCATGACGCTCGGCGTCATCGACCCACCCGACGGCTTCGAAGAAGCCCTGGGTGCCCTACCCGAGCAGGTCGAGCTCCACTACTCGATGAACCGCTCCGACATCTTCATCGTCTTCGGGCAGTGGGCCGACGAGTTGGACAACTCTTTCAACCGGGCAGCGACCAGGCTCCCTGCCGACGGGGCGATCTGGGTGGCATGGCCGAAGCGAAGCTCAGGCGTTGAGTCCGACATCACCGAAGACACCCTGCGCGATCTGTTCCTCCCGACCGGCATGGTCGACAACAAGGTGTGCGCCATCGACGAGATCTGGTCCGGCCTCCGCTTCGTCGTCCGCAAGGAGAATCGGGCCGAATGGCCGGGAGGCTGAGCCTCAGAGCTTGAAGCGGTGCGGGAACAGATCATCGAGGCTGTGCTCCCGGATCTCGGTTCCCGGGCCCCCGGTGACGACCACGGTCGAGACATCGAACTCAGACATGATCTGGCGACAACGACCACAGGGATAGGCGCCTTCGACGTCAACGGCGTCGATGCAGGCCACCGCCACGATGTCGATCTTCCTCACACCATGACTGACCGCGGTATGGATCGCGGTCGCCTCTGCGCAGGACGAGACCGGATAGGACGAGTTCTCGACATTGGCGCCGATGAACACCTCGCCTCGCTCCCCGACCACCACGGCGCCGACCCGGAAACCCGAATACGGTGAATACGAGCCCTCGGCTGCCGCTCGGGCCGCCGCCGCCAGGTCATCTGTGTTCATCACTCCTCCAAGAGCTCTGCAACGAATCGGTCCGGGTCGAAAGGCGCCAGATCCTCGAGCCTCTCCCCGAGCCCCACGAACTTCACAGGCACGCCGAGACGGCGCTCGATGGCGATCACGATCCCACCCCGGGCTGTGCCGTCCAACTTGGTGATGACGATGCCGGAGACGGGGACGGCTGCGGAGAACTCCTCGACCTGGGTGATCCCGTTCTGCCCTGCGGTGGCATCCAGCACCAGAAGCACCTCGTCCACCACTCCCCTTTCACCCGATGTCACTCGATGGATCTTGGACAACTCGGCCATCAGGTTCTTTTTCGCATGGAGGCGCCCTGCCGTGTCAACGATCACTACGTCTGCGCCTTTGGCCCTGGCTGATCCAATCGCGTCGAAGGCGACCGAAGCCGGATCCCCTCCCTCCTGGCCACCAACGACATCGACGCCAAGGCGATCCCCCCAGGTCCGGAGCTGGGCCCCGGCTGCTGCCCGGAAGGTATCGGCGGCCGCCAGCACGACTTTTCTCCCACCGGCGATGAGTAGCGAAGCCAGCTTGGCGATGGTCGTCGTCTTTCCGGTCCCGTTGACCCCGACAACCAGGATCACCGAAGGCGCACCGGTCAGGACCAGCTCTCGTGGCTTCTCC
Organism: Acidimicrobiia bacterium; assembly: GCA_044867525.1. GTDB lineage: Bacteria > Actinomycetota > Acidimicrobiia > Spongiisociales > ZC4RG35 > JALYNX01. The sequence goes on from JBIOVB010000091.1 coordinate 1,932, forward strand.
CCCAACTCGGCGCGGAGTCGGCGCGCCAGCTGGCGCCGGGCATCCTCCGCCGTTTCCGGATGCGCGGAGCGCACTCCACTCACGATCGCTCCCGTGGCTTCTACACCGACATCGGCTGCGATGAGCGCCTCCTCGAGACCGGCCCAGGTCTCCTCGCCGATCCCACCCCCCAGGACGCGTCGCAGGGACGTGCCCAAGGCACCGCCTGCCGATGCCCGAGGAGGTCGTGCTCCGGACTCCGGCTCCCCACGGTCCGACCTCATCAGGTAGACCACGGCGATCGCGACCAGGGCGAGCACGGCGATGCCGATGAGAACGTAGAGAAGGGCGTTTTCCATGCCGGGGCGAAGTTACCGCCGGAACAGTTCTTCGACGCCGACCGTGACCATGTCCTTGCGCACCGCTTGCGACGATCCACCCGGCTCCATGGTGACTCCATAGAGGACATCTGCCGCTTCCATTGTCTGTTGCTGGTGGGTCACGATCAGCAACTGGGCCCGCTGCCTGAACTCATCCACGATTCGTAGGAAGCGGCGCAGATTGGAGTCGTCCAATGCCGCTTCGACTTCGTCCAGCACGTAAAAGGGGCTCGGCCTCGCCTCGAATATCGAGAACAGGAAGGCGAGGGCAGCCAGGCTGCGCTCCCCACCCGATAGCAACGTGAGTTGGCTCACCTTCTTGCCAAGAGGCTGGGCTTCGATCAACAACCCGGATTGGGGATCCGCGGGCTCAGTGAGCCGGATCCGACCCGTCCCACCCGGGAACAGCAGCCCGAAATAGCGTTGGTATGCCTCGGCAACCTCGGTGAACGCCTCCTGGAAGCGGCGCTCGATCTCCTCGTCGAGAGCCTTGATCACCTTGCGCAACTCGGAACGGGACGATTCGACGTCACTCAGCTGGTCGGTGAGAAAGGTGTGGCGCTCGTCGAGCTCGGCGAACTCTGCTGCGGCCAGTGGGTTGATCGGACCAAGTCGCCGGAGCTGCGCCGATTTGTCAGCGAGGACCGATCCCAGGTCGGCTTCCTCGGGATAGTCCGGCCGCTCCGCCTGCATGGCGAGGTCCTGCTCGGCGTCGGCATCCCGACGCACCCCCTCAACCACGGCCTCACGACGCATGCGAAGCTCGGTGAGCAGCACCTGGAGCTCGCCGATCCGCTCCCTCGCCTCGCCGATTCCATTCCGGAGCGACTCATGGCTCGCTCGTGCCGACTCCAGCTCGGAGATCGCCGTGTCCCTGGAGGATCGAAGCTCTGCCTGCCGTTCACGGAGCTCACCCAGCCTCGCAACCAGCATTTCGACGCCCTGTCTGGCGAGACGCTCGACCATTTCGAGTCTCGTGGTATCGATTCCCTCCGGCGCTGACCTGACCCTTCCGATCTCCATGTCGATGCGCTGGAGCCGCTCCTCGAGGAGCCGCTTCCGCTCGACCAGGCCTTGGAGGGCGGTAGCCGCCTCCTGCCATTCCGATCGTGCCAGCTCCCGGTCGGCCCCGATTTGGATGCGGCGAGCCTCGAGCTCCTCCCATGCTCGTAACCTTTCGCCCTCTTCACCCTCCAGAGCGCGGAGCCGGGATTCCAGGTCGCGCTTCTGCCGCTCGCGGTCGGCCATCCCCTCCAGGAGGGAGGACTTGCGGGCCCCGAGGCGTGCCCGCTCCCCATCGAGCGAGTCGACCGACTTTTGAAGGCGAGCCATCGCTTCGGAGCGCCCGGCGAGACCCGCTTCGGCGGCTTCGAGCTCCTCCAGGGCTCGACGCTCGATCTCGCGGCTCTTCTCGAAATCCCTCTTGGCTGCGGTGTGAATCGACTGTGCTCGGGACAGGGCCGTTTTCGCTCTCTCCATCTCGACTTCGGCGGCTTCGAG
>JBIOVB010000092.1:0-20954 GCA_044867525.1 Acidimicrobiia bacterium
CCGGCCGATCCGATAGCGACCAGGCAGGCACCAATGGAGAGCCCGCGCCCCAAGCGGCATCAGAGTCGTGCCCCGGGCACCGCGCCGTGGCCCGTCGTGGCAGGATTCCTGCTGCCCGCGCTCGTCCTGTACACGGTGTTCGTGCTCTACCCGATCACTCAGAGCATCCGCTTCAGCGGCTACGACTGGAACGGGCTCGAACCCCTGACCAATTGGGTGGGTTTGCAGAACTTCAAAGACGCGTTCGCCGATCCCCTGTTCATCGAGGCCATCAGCCACAACGCAATCATCATCGGCCTCTCTCTCTTGCTCCAGATCCCCTTCGCCGTCGCCCTCGCCGTCTTGCTCAGTCGCAATCTGAAGGGCCGGGGGCTCTTCCGGACCATGTACTTCGCCCCATTCATCCTCTCCGAAGTGGTCACCGGCGTCGTCTGGCGCCAGATCTTCCGGCCCGACGGGCTCTTCGATCAGGTCCTGGGGTCCGTTGGGGCCGCCGACCTGAGCCGGGAGTGGCTGGCCGACCCGAAGATCGCCCTCTACAGCCTCTTTTTCGTCATCTCGTGGAAGTACTTCGGGTTCCACATGGTCCTCATCCTCGCCGGGCTCCAATTGATCCCTACCGAGCTCGAGGAGGCCTCGGCCATCGACGGTGCCTCATGGTGGCAAGGCTTTCGTCACGTCACCCTCCCACTCCTCGGCCCGACGATTCGGGTTTCCATGTTCCTCTCCATCATCGGCGCCCTGCAGCTCTTCGACCTGGTTTGGGTGACGACCAAGGGTGGGCCGGTCAACGCAACCGCCACCATGGCCACCTACCTCGTCGACTGGGGTTTTCGCAGAACTCAGTTCGGCTATGCCAGCGCAATCTCCGTGATCGTCTTCGGACTTTCGTTGATCGTCGCTCTCTTCTATCAGAGATTCGTGCTCCGCCGGGACCTCGAGGGAGCGCTTGCCGCATGACAGCGGTAGCAGCACCTGCGAGCAGGTCCCCGCGAAAGTTCGATTTCGGCCGGGGACTCCTCTATGTGATCGCGATCGTGGTCCTGCTGGTGATAGTGGTCCCCCTCAGCTTCTCGATCATCGGTGGATTCCGCAGCAACGCCCAACTCGCGGCCGACCCGGTCGGCTTGCCCGATCCCTGGGTTTTCACCAACTACCAGACCACACTCACCGACCCCGACTTCTATCAGTGGGTCAAGAACAGTGTGCTCATCGCTCTGGTCACCACTGCCCTGGTGCTGCCCGCCGCCTCGTTGGCCGCATTTGTCATTGCCCGCTATCGGTTCCGGGGCCGGGAGTTCATCTTCGCTCTGTTCACCCTGGGGCTGTTGTTTCCGGTGGCGGTGGCGATCCTGCCGTTGTTCATCACGTTGCGACAGACGGGGCTCCTCAACAGCCCGCTCGGGATCGCTCTTCCCCAGGCGGCCTTCGGCCTCCCACTCTCGATCGTGATCCTCCGCCCGTTCTTCCGCAGCATTCCTCGGGATCTCGAGGACGCCGCCTCGATCGATGGCTGCGGCCCCCTCCGCTTCTACTGGTCGGTGATGCTTCCTCTCTCCCGGCCCGTCCTGAGCACCATCGCGGTGCTGACGATCGTCGGAAGCTGGAATGCCTTCCTCCTGCCTTTGCTGGTCTTGATCCGGCCCGGGCAGTGGACTCTCCCGCTCGGCATAAACAACATCTCTGCTCAGTACGTCACCGATACCGCGGCAATCCTCGCCTACACGACCGTGGCGATGATCCCTGCCCTGATCTTCTACTTCATCGCCCAGCGACAGATAGTCACCGGGCTCACAGCAGGAGGAGTAAAGGGATGACCGCTCTGACCGCGGACGGAACGGCTCCGCTCTACCGCGACCCGACGTTGCCCGTCGAAGCGCGGGTCGAGGACCTCCTCGCCAGGATGACGTGGGACGAGAAGGCGTCTCAGCTGGGAAGCGTTTGGGTGTTCCAGCTGCTGGAGTCGGACGCGTTCGCGACGGACAAGGCAGCCCACCACCTGCGGAGCGGAATCGGCCATATCACCCGGGTCTCGGGCGCCAGCAACCTCGATTCTCTCGAGGCCGCGCAGGTCGCCAATTCGATCCAGGCCTTCCTCGTGAACGAGACCAGGCTTGGGATCCCAGCGATAATCCACGAGGAGATCTGCTCCGGCCTCATGGCAAGAGAGTCGACCGTGTTCCCGCAGGCAATAGGTGTCGCCAGCAGCTGGGAACCGGCGCTGGCCGAGGCAATGGCCGACTCGGTCCGCGCCCAGATGCGCGCCCTGGGGGCACACCAGGGGCTGTCACCGGTGCTCGACATCGGCCGGGACCCTCGATGGGGCCGCCTCGAGGAGACCTTCGGGGAAGACCCGCATCTGGTGGCCAGCATGGGAGTTGCCTTCGTGCGCGGCCTCCAGGGATCCGATCCGACTGAAGGTGTGATCGCCACGGCCAAGCACTTCGTGGGCTACAGCGCCTCCGAAGGCGGGCTGAACTGGGCCCCGGCCAAGATCCCGGATCGCGAGCTGCGGGAGGTGTATCTCCACCCATTCGAGGCCGCCGTGAGAGCCGGGCTCCACTCGGTGATGAACGCCTACATCGAGCTCGACGGAGTCCCGTGCGCGGCGGATCGGGACCTGCTCACCGGGCTACTCAGGGAGACATGGGGCTTCGAAGGATCCGTCGTTTCCGACTACTTCTCGGTCCGCCAGCTGGAGAGCTATCACCACCTCGCCGCTGACGCCACGGCGGCGGCGGCGCTTGCTTTGTCGGCCGGAATCGACGTCGAGTTGCCGAGCACGGATTGCTACGGGACACCGCTCCTCGACGCTGCCGAGTCGGGTCTGGTCGACCACGAGCTGATCGACGAAGCGGTGCGGAGAGTGCTGCGCTCGAAATTCCAGCTCGGCCTCTTCGAGCAACCCCTGGTCGATCCGGCGTCGGTCCCGGGACCCGGCGACACCATCCTTGCCCGGGAGCTGGCCCGAGGGATCGCCCGAAAGAGCATCGTCCTGCTCAAGAACGACGGCATTCTCCCCCTGCGGTCCCATCCGGCGTCGATTGCGGTCATCGGCCCCAACGCCGACGATGCCCGCAACCTGCTCGGGGATTACACCTACCCGGCTCACATCGAATCGCTGATGGAGATGCGGAGCACCGAGAACGTGTTCTCGATACCGGTGACCGACGTGGGACGCCTGCGCCCCTGGACCCGTGAGATCCCAACCGTGTTCGAGGAGGTCAGCCAGAGGTCCGCAGCCGACGTCGCTTATGCCAAGGGCTGCGAGGTGATGGGAGCTTCGCGCGAAGGATTCGCCGAAGCGGTGTCCCTGGCCGCCAGGTCGGACCTGGCGATCATGGTGATGGGCGACAAGGCCGGGCTCACCGAAGACTGCACCAGTGGGGAAGGCAGGGATCGCATGTCGCTCGACCTCCCCGGCGTACAGGAGGATCTGGTTCGAGCAGTCATCGAAACCGGCACTCCGGTGGTGCTGGTATTGGTCACCGGCCGCCCTACCGGAAGCGTCTGGGCCCACGAGAATGCCGCCGCGGTGCTCACCGCTTGGCTTCCCGGCGAGGAGGGTGCCGGGGCGATCGTCGACGTGTTGTTGGGCGACTTCAATCCCGGTGGGAAGCTCCCCGTTTCCCACCCCAGGTCGGCCGGCCAGATCCCGGTCTATTACGGCCACAAGGTCTCCGGAGGCCGCTCGCATTGGAAGGGTGATTACGTCGATGGTGGTGTGAGCCCGCTCTACCCCTTTGGTCATGGGCTGAGCTACACGACGTTCGAACTGGAGATCCTCCCGTCGAGCCTGGGCGAGATCGGTTGGCAGGACCGCTTCGGCGTTGCTGCTCGGCTGACCAACACCGGGGAGATCGAAGGCGATGAGGTGGTCCAGCTCTATATCAGGGACCCGGTGGCGAGCGTCACCCGACCCATCCTCGAGTTGAAGGCCTTCACCCGGGTCACCGTGCCACCCGGGGAGTCACGCATAGTGAGGTTCGATGTCCCGGTCGGCCAGCTCGGCTTCTACGACCGTGACCTCGAGTACGTGGTCGAACCGGGAGAGATACAGCTGTTCCTGGGAACCTCCTCCCAGAGTCTCATGGCCGCAGGTGAGATCGCGGTGGTGCCTGATACCTCGGGCCTTCCCCCGTCGAAGATCTTCGAGGGCACGGTCACCGTCGAATAGCGGGGATGCCGACCGGCCGGCCTAACCAACCGGGCTCGCCTCACACTCGGCGTGCCCGCACCCACAGAACGCACCCAGCTCCGACCCGTCCCGGCAGTTCTCGCTGCAGTACAGGCCACCGTCGGTGACTTGACAGGTGCAGGGCTCGTGTTCGCACACCATTGATTGCTCCTCAATACGCATCGAACGGGAGAAATACCCCTTGTCCGCCATGGCGAAACCCGTTTGCACCACCGGGCCGCTGGGTATCCCCGGATCATGGCGCAACCCGATCCGCAACAAACCCATGACTTCTCGAACTCGGTGATCGCGGTCTTCGAAGCCGATCAGACCGAAGGGGTCATCCATGACCTAAGGGCTGCCCGCCTCGAGGCGGAGGTCCTGACCGGCGCAGTTGGCAGATCACATCTCGACGCCACGGCCGGGGGAGGGTTCATCGCGGGCTTGAAGAAGTTGGCCCGGTCATTCGGGGATGAGACACGGATCGTCGGCGCCCTCGACGCCGCCCTGGAGCAGGGAAAGTCCGTGATCTCGGTCGACGCCGCCGAGGACCGAGCCCCCGAGGCCGCCCAGATCATGGAGAACCACGGAGGGACCTATGTCTGGCGTTTCGGGGAATGGAGCTTCAACCGCGTCGGTGACATCTCCGACGAAGACGAGCCGGAGCAGGCGCCAGGGGCGGCCAAGGGCACCGTCGACGAGGAAACAACGAGCTGAGGAGTCCTGATGGGCAAGAAACACGGGCCATCGGTCGGGGACGACGAGAGATACGAAGCGTTGCGCCGCGATGGGGCGAGCAAGGAGAAGGCCGCCCGGATCGCCAACACTCCGGCTGAGGTCGCCGGCCGACGCGGGGGGAAAGCCGAGCCCTACGAGGAGTGGACCCGGGACCAGTTGTACGACAAGGCGAGAAAAGTGGGGATCGACGGCCGGTCCAGTATGACCAAGGGCGAGCTCATCTCGGCGCTTCGCCATCACTGAGACACCAACCCTTGGGGCGGAACCGGTTTCAGTGGCCCTCGGGCGGGTACTCAGATTGCCGAGAACGTGAGAAAGGACTGGTCATGAGGAGCGGAATGATCTGGACGATCGTGGGCATCTTGCTCATCGTCGCCCTACTCATCTACATCTTCTGAAAGAGGACAACAGCAGGGCTCATCTTCCCGGTGGTGCCCTGCTGTCGCGTGTGCTGTCAGGCGTCGGCAGCAGCCTGAAACAGACCGAGCACCGGCTCCCAACCCTCGTCGTAGTTGCTGCGGGCCTCGGTGGCCCGATCCCCAAGATGCTCCCAGCCACGATGCTCCAGTTCGACCCGGGTCCCACCGTCGACCTTGGTGAACCGGACCTCGACCTCCGTCGATGCGGTGCGCTCCTTGGTGGGATGCCAGGCCAGGACCAATCGGTAGGGCGGCTCCCAGACCAGGATCTCTGCCCATTCCCATTCCCTCCCGTCCTCGACGACTTCGTACACCTTGCCGCCGGCGACCTCGTCGAATCGCACGCCGACCGCTAGCTCCTCCGATATCGAGTACATCTGCAGGGGCCACCATTCGCCCATGCCGCTGGTGAACACCTCGAAGGCACGCTCCGGCCCGACTCTCACCTCTACCGCCCGAACCACCGCGGGAATGGTCTCTGTGGTCATGTCTCCTCCTTCTCTGTAGCCGCCGCAAAGCGCGCCAATGTCTCGTCCCACATCTGCTCGACGGCATTGCGCAACTCGCCGAGCCCGATCGGAGCGGCCGAGTAGATCCGGCGTGTGCCGAGAGCCCGATGGGCGACCAGGCCCGAGCTCTCCAGCACCTTCAAGTGTTGGGACACTGCTGGTCGGCTCACCGGGAGTCGGTCGGCGATCTCGCCCACCGACCGGGGCCGCTCGAGGACGATCGAGAGCACCTCACGCCGGGTGGGATCCCCGAGTGCGTCGAACTGTTCGTTGCCGAGCATGTACCTATTGTAAGCTGCAGCTTACCGTAAGTCAAGACTTACTCTTGGGTCCGGTCCTACCGGCTCCTTCCCGCGCCATCCCAGAATCCAGGACCCAAGACCAAACGGCAGGACGACGAGGGGCACGATCCACCCGGCTAGCGGGAGCACCCAGGCCAACCCCACCAGGATGGAGCCGATGACGATCGCCCCATATATCCCACGACGCCCCGGCAACAGCTGCCCGAGGACGAGGACGGCCGGCGCCCCCGCCACCAGACTGAGGACCAGGACGATCGTGGACGTGAGCAACACCAGCGGGGCGAAGATCGCCAGCAGCGGGAGGCTGGCGGTCGCCGGGGCGAGCACCACGACTAGGGCCGCTGCTCCCGCAATGAGCAGCGGCATGAAGGTCACCAGGGCGCCACGCCAATAGGAGCCCAAAGGACGTGCCCTCCCCTGGGATGCGGCGTGTGCCGTCCTCTCCGGCCATCCCCAGGCGACGAGGAGAGCGGCTGCAGTCAGACCGATCATGACCAGGAATCGGGCGAGCAGGCCCAGGGCGCGGACCCTGATGTTTGGGGGGAGCGGCGTCTTGTGCACCACCGCCCCACCAACGGCTGCCTGATCGATTCCCTCCGCCTCCATTGGCGAGCGATAGCCGAGATCCCCACCGACAGTGAGCGGCCCGGTGACCTGCATCCGGTTCACCGTGACGTCGACGTCGCCAGAGACCTCACCTTCGATCCGAAGGGTGCGCTGGGTGCCCTCCAGGTCCCCTCCCACCGAGCCGGCAGCCGTAAATTGGAATGCCCAGATCAGCACGTCACCGCCGACAGCGGACTCGCTCCCGAGGGAGGCGTTCAACACGGCTGCGATCACATCCTTGCCAACGGTGCCGGTGAGATCGAAAGTGGACCCGATCGCTCTCACCGAGCCCCCGACATCTCCCGACACCGTGAGCGACGGGGTCAATGCCGTGACGCTGCCCCTGACCTCTCCACTGATGATCACCTCTTCGGCGGCAACGGCGACGAGGTCCCCCTCCACCACGCCCTCGATGACGACCTTGAGACCGGCAGCGTAGAAATCGTCGGCGACCGTGTCGTCCTCGGAGACGATCACCAAATCGGATGTAGCGGTCTCGGCAGCATCGACCTCGCTGGCGAGGGCGAGGAGGAAGACGGCAGCCAGGGCCCCGAGCGCGAGGTACCTGGCGCCCCGCCGCTCGAGTATCGAGGGCGTCAGACCACTAGATCGGAAGTGCATTGGCTGCGGCATCGAGCAGCGACCCCGGGAAGACTCCAAAGACCAGGGTCACGCCAACCGCGACCCCCAGCACCATGCGGACCGGGGCCACAACCGGCAAAGAGGCACCCTCCGAGTCGTCCATGTACATGACCACGATCACCCGGATGTAGAAGGCGAGGGCGATCACAGAGGCGAGGACTGCGACCACCACCAGCCACTGATAGCCGCCAGCCCATGCATCGGAGAGCACTCCGAACTTGGCTATGAAGCCAGAGGTGAGCGGTATCCCCCCCATGCCGAGCAGGAGGACGGTGAACGAGGCGGCCAGGACCGGGCTCCGTCGGGCCAGGCCCCGATACTCGTCGATGGAGGACCTGGCTCCGTCGGCACCGCTCACCGCAGCGACCACGGCGAAGGCGCCAACCAATTGGATCGCGTATACCGCCAGGTAGAAGAGGACACCGTCACTCGCGCCGCCGACCACGCCGGTCATGATGAACCCGGCGTGGGCCACGCCCGAGTAGGCGAGCAATCGACGAACGTCTCCCTGGACCAGAGCCACCACCGATCCCACCAGCATCGAGAGCGTGGCGATCGCGGCGATCACCGGAAGCCAGGTGAGGTCGAGCGATTGCACTCCGGCGAGGAGAACTCGGGTCAATGCGGCAAAACCCGCGATCTTGGCAACCGCAGCCATGTAGCCGACGATCCCAGCCGGCGCCCCCTGGTAGACGTCGGGAGCCCAGGTGTGAAAGGGCGCCGCAGAGACCTTGAACCCGAGCCCGGCTATCACCAGCCCGATTCCGATGTAGATCACCGCCGGATTGTCTACCGCGGTGCCATTCAGCAGGGACCGGATGTCGACGATGGAGAAGGTGCCGGTCCCGGCGTAGAGGAGGGCCACTCCGTAGACGAATACCGCCGAGGCAAACGATCCGAGGAGGAAGTACTTGAGCGCCGCCTCGTCCGACTCCGGGTTCTCCCTGGTGAGCCCGGCGAGGACGTACAAGGCGATCGATCCCACCTCGAGCCCGAGGAACATCATCACCAGGTTGTTGGACGCGACCATGATCGAGAAGCCGGCAGTGGCCAGCAGCACTAGGGCCAGGGCCTCCGCGCCCCTCCGCCCCAGTCCCCGGATGAAGCGCCACCCGGCGAGCAGGCCGAGCCCGGTCGCAGCCAGGAGGACAAACCGGGCAAACACGGCGAACCCGTCCATGGCGATCATGCCGGAGAAGGCGAGTTGGCCGCCCTGCTCCCCGGCCTCCCCAGCCCATTGCAGGAAGGTGAGTGCGGCAGCGATGGCCAAGCTGAAACCAGCCAAGTAGCCGAGCACCCGGACGATTGGCTTCCATTGCACTTCGACCAGCAGCACCAACGCGGCCCCAAGAGCAAGGGCAAGTTCAGGGCCGATCGCGATCCAGGAGATCTCCGGTGGGGTGATCATTCCCCGGCCTCCACGACCACGACGTCGGTCAGCCGACCCGGTGGCGGAGCCTGGAACCCGGTGGAAGCCTCGATCCGGTCGAGCACCGCTTCGGTCGAGGGGGTGATCTTGTCGAGGAGGAGGGCCGGGTAGAAGCCGATGACGAGCGCGAGGACAGCGAGAGGTGCGAGCAATGAGATCTCCCTCACCGAAAGATCGACGAGGGCCAGGTTGTCCGGCTTGTCGGGCACTCCGGTGAACACCCGCTCATAGGCCCAGAGCAGGTAGATGGCAGCCAGAAGCACCCCGAATGCCGCGACCACGGTCAAGGCGGGCAGAGTCCCGTAACTCCCGATCAGCACCAGGAACTCGCCGACAAAGCCGTTGAGACCGGGAAGGCCGATCGATGCGAAGGTCATGAACAGGAAGAACCCGGCGAACATAGGCATCACCTTCTGCAGGCCGCCGAAGTCGGCGATGGCCTTGGTGTGGCGCCTCTCGTAGATCATCCCCACCAACAGGAACAGCGCTCCGGTGGTCAGGCCATGGTTCACGTTCTGGATGACCGCCCCCTGAAGCCCTCCCGACGTGAGGGCAAATGTGCCGAGGACGATGAACCCGAGATGGCTCACCGAGGAGTAGGCGACGAGTTTCTTGAGGTCGGGTTGGACGATGGCGACCACCGCCCCGTAGATGATCCCGATCACGGCGAGGATGGCCATGATCTGCACCGCGTCCACCGAAGCCTCGGGAAACAGCGCCAGATTGAAGCGGAGCAGGCCATAGGTGCCCAGCTTCAGGAGCACGGCGGCGAGCAACACCGAGCCCGCGGTTGGGGCCTCGACGTGGGCGTCGGGCAGCCAGGTATGCAGCGGGAAAAGCGGCACCTTGATGGCAAAGGCAAGGGCAAACGCGGCGAACAGCCAGATCTCCGCCGTCTGCCCCAGGTCGAGGCTCATCAGATCGGGAAGGGCGAACGAGGGCGCTCCGAATTGCGAGTCGTGGGTGAAGGCGAGGGCGATGATGGCAGCAAGCATCAGGGCCGATCCGAAGGCTGTGTAGATGAAGAACTTGACCGCGGCGTAGATCCGCCGCTCGCCTCCCCAGATGCCGATGATGAAGTACATCGGGATCAGGATCACTTCGAAGAAGACGAAGAAGAGAAACAGGTCGAGGGCGAGGAACGCGCCGATCAACCCAGCCTCGAGGAGGAGGGTGTAGACCACGAATTCCTTGGTCCGAACCGTGATCGCAGTGGATGCTCCGAGGGCGATCGGGACCATGAGAGCGCTGAGGAGCACCATCGGCAGCGAGATCCCGTCGACGCCGAGGTACCAACTGATGCCCCAGGGCTCGTACCACACCACGCGCTCCACGAACTGGTAGTCGGGTGCGGCCTCGAACACCCAGAACAGGTAGCCGGCAAGGGTCAACGGGATCACGGAGAGGGCCACCCCCAACGGAAGGTGGATCTCCCGACGCCGGGAGGGGATGAGGGCGACCACCAAGGCGGCCGCCACCGGGATCAGCACCAACGCGGTCAGCATTGTCCCGCCTTTGCAACGGGGGACCGTCGGAGCGCCGCGACGGCGAGAGGGGCTTGCTCTTTCACGATCCCATCACCATCCACAACACCACGATGAGGGCGCCACCGAGGAACAAAACCCCGTAATTGCGCACGAACCCGGTCTGCAAGGTCCGGGCCCAGTCTCCGATCGATCTCACCAAGTGGCCCACACCGTTGACCCCGCCGTCGATCACCGGGAGGTCGAAGCCAAATGCAGCCACTTCAGCTCCCTTCCTCCCTGGGGCGACCAAAGCTGCCCCGTAGAGATCGTCGACCCGGTACGCCGCCTCCCAGGTCCCCCAGAGCGGCTCGAAGCCCTCCTCGAAGCGACGCCAGCGATCGACCGGCCGGTGGTACGCCAGATAGCCGGCTGCGGCCCCGCCGAGTGCGGCCAGGATCGACAGGCCGGCGAGGATGAGGAGCATGGTGGTGTCCTCCGGCGGGTGCTCGAGGGACACCCCTTCGAAACTGGGTTCCAGGAACTGTTCCAGGGTCAGCCGGAACGGGGTGTTGACCAACCCCCCTACCAACGAGAGCACAGCTAGGAGAATCAGGGGGATTGTCATCACCCGCGGTGATTCGTGTGGGTGCTTGCCCTCTTCCCATCTCGGCTCTCCAAGAAAGACCAACACCCAGAGTCGGGCGATATAGAACGCCGTGATCAGAGCGGTGACCAGCCCGATCAACCACAAGACGTAGAACCACCCTCCATGGTTGAACCCTGCGGCGAGGATCTCGTCCTTCGACCAGAACCCGGCGAGCGGGGGGAGCCCTGCGAGAGCGACGGCCCCCACCGCCATTGTGAGGGCAGTCACCGGCATCCTCCGGAGGAGGCCTCCCATGCGGTGCATGTCCTGTTCGTCGCTCAGGCCGTGGATCACCGAGCCGGCGCCAAGGAAGAGCAGTGCCTTGAAGAACGCGTGAGTCATGAGGTGGAAGATCCCCGCGATATAGGCGGTGGTGCCGACGGCCAGGAACATGAACCCGAGTTGGGAGATCGTCGAATAGGCAAGCACCCGTTTGATATCCCGCTGGGCGAGCGCAATGGACGCCGCCCAGATCGCGGTCAGGGCGCCGACCGTGGCCACGGTGGTCTGGGCCACCAGGGAGAGGTCGTAGATCGGCGCCGACCGGGCGATGACATAGACCCCCGCGGTGACCATCGTTGCCGCATGGATCAGGGCCGAGACCGGGGTCGGGCCTTCCATGGCATCGGGCAGCCACACGTAGAGGGGGATCTGGGCCGACTTGCCCGCTGCCCCAACCAGGAACAGGAGCCCGATGGCGGTCGCCATGCCCGTGCTCAACTCCGACCCGACACGCTCGAACACCCCGGCATAGGAGAGGGTGCCAAAAGTGGTGAAAACGAGCATCAGCCCGACCATGAACCCGACGTCCCCGATTCGATTGACGATGAAGGCCTTCTTGGCCGCCGCTGCCGCGGTCGTCCGGGTGTACCAGAACCCGATCAGCAGATAGGAGCAGAGCCCGACCAGCTCCCAGCCGAGGAAGAGCATCGCGTAGTTCCCGGCGAGCACCAGGGTGAGCATCGATGCCGCGAACAGGTTGAGGTAGGTGAAGAAGCGGGAGAATCGCTCATCGCCATGCATGTACCCGATGGCGAAGACATGGATGAGCGTCCCCACCCCGGTGACGACCAAGGTCATGAGGGCCGCCAGCGGGTCCCAGAGCAGTTCGAAGCGAGCACCTACCGCCGGCATCCAGTCCCAGAGCAGGAGCACGGTGCCGTGTTCGCCACCCTCGAAGAACGGAAGCGCCGCAACGAACGCGACCACGAAGGCGCCCCCGATCGCCGCCGATGCCAGCCAGCCGGGGAGGGGCTCTCTCATGTACCGCCCGAGGAAATGCAGGAACCCGGCGGCTCCTAGGGGCAGGGCGATGACGAGCCAGAGGAGATCCATCATCCCCGCAGCTCGCTCAACTCGTCGACAGATGCCGTGGCCCGCCGTCGGAAGATGGCGACGATGATGGCAAGGCCGACCACCACCTCGGCAGCCGCCACCACGAGGATGAAGAACACCGCCACCTGGCCATTCAGGTCGTTCATCGCCCGGCCCGCCGAGATCAGGGTCAGGTTCACTGCATTGAGCATCAACTCGATGCACATGAACATCACCAGGGCGTTGCGCCGGAGGAGGATCCCGAGGGCGCCGATCATGAACAACGCGGCAGCCAGGCCCATGTACCAGCCGGCGGCGACCATCAGACCCTCACTCTGCGGAATTGGGCGAGGGCGATGGCCCCGGCGGCGGCGATCGTCAGCAGGAGAGCCGTTGCCTCGAATGCGAGGACCCACGTCGTGAACAGCGGCTCGGCGACAGCTTCCACCGTGCCATTCGTGCTCCCCGCGATCGAGGTTTCTGCCGCAGCGGGCACCCAGACGAAGTCCCCGGACAGCGTCACTACGGCGGCAATGACCACGATCGCCGCCGCCAGCCCGCCAACCAGCAAGCGCTGTCCCGGCAGCGACTCCTCGCGGGTCTCGCTCTTGTCGACGCCGATGAGCATGATCACGAACAGGAACAGGGTCATCACCGCTCCGGCGTAGACGATCACCTGCACTGCCGCGACCAAGTGCGCCAGTTGGACAACGTAGAGGACCCCAACCGAGAACAAGGTCCCGAGGAGGCCCATCGCCGAGTGGACCGGGTTACGGGCGATCACCACGGTCGCCGCGCCCGCCAGCGCGCCGATGGCCATCAGGGCAAACAGCACGATCTCAACCATCGGCCGGCTCCTGTTCGGCTCGACGATCACGCTCTTCTTGGGTCGGTTCGGGGTGCCAATCCGCCGGCCCCGGGGTCGGCTGCCACATCCGCACCCCCTCGTACGCAGCGACCCCGGCCGGCGCGGTGGCCCTCAGCCAGCCATCGGCTGCATTGAGCTCGTCCATGTCGGCCAGCGGGTCGTCGGGGAACATGTGGGGCACGACACCCCGCTCATCCATGAGCAGGGTCTCTTTGGTGTAGATGGCGTCGTCGCGATTGGTCGTCGAGAACTCGAACAGGTGCGTCATCGTGATCGCCTCGGTCGGGCAGGCCTCAACACACAGGCCACAGAAGATGCAGCGCAGCATGTTGATCTCGTAGACGTAGCCGAACCTCTCTCCAGGCGAAGTCGGGTGCTCCGGGTCGTTGTCGACGCCGCGCACGTAGATGCACTTCGCCGGGCATGCGCCAGCGCAGAGCTCGCAGCCGATGCATTTCTCCATGCCGTCCGGGTACCGGTTGAGCACATGGCGTCCGTGGAATCTCTGCGGCTTCTCCCGCATCTCAGCTGGGTAGCGGGTGGTGACCAGCTCTTCCCCGCTGATGGTGCGCAGCATGGTTCCCCCGGTCACCCGCAGTCCCTTGAGAAACTCCTTGATCATGCCCATGACTAACCCCAGGGAGAGCCGAATTGGCGAAAAGCGAGGAAGACGGTTGACACCACCAGCCAGCTGAGGGCCCCGGGGATCAGCCGTTTCCACCCCAGTTGCATCAACTGGTCGTAACGGAGCCTGGGAAGGGTGGCCCGCACCCAGAAGAAGAGGAACACAAGGACGTAGGTCTTGGCCAGGAAGTAGATCGTGGGCAGGACCGCGGAGACGAATGCGGGAAGTGTGTCGTCGAAGGTTGGCCCGTTCCATCCTCCGAGGAACAGTGTGACGGCGATCGCCGACATCGAGAAGATGTTCACGTACTCGGCCAGGAAGAACATGGCGAATCGCATCCCCGAGTACTCGGTGTGGAAGCCACCAACGATTTCCTGTTCCGCTTCGACCAGGTCGAAGGGGGCTCGATTGGTCTCGGCCACGATCGCCACGAAGAAGATGATGAAGGCCACGATCTGGGGCACGATGTTCCAGCGGGGCACGAACTGGAGCACCGGCTCCAGCGCCGGGACTGCGTCTCCCCAGGTCCCCTGCTGCCGGGCCACGATCTCGGACAGGGAAAGGGTGCCGCCCTCGCCCTGGGTGGCGGCGAAGACGACGACCGCCACCATCGCCAGGCCCATGGCAGCCTCGTAGGAAATGGCCTGGGCTGTGGCCCGCACCCCGCCGATCAGGGGATACTTGGAGCCCGAGGACCAGCCTGCGAGCACTACGGCATACACCGCCAGCGAGGACATGGCGAGGATGAAGAGCAGGCCGACGTTGAGATCGGCGCCCTGGAGCGCGACCTCATAATCGCCAATCATGAAGGGCCGGCCCCAGGGGACCATCATGAAGATCAGGAACGCAGGGATCACCGCTAGGAACGGGGCGAGGAGGTACATCCCCAACTCCACCTTGCGGGGCGTGATCGACTCCTTGAAGAAGAGCTTCAGGCCGTCGGCCACGGTCTGCAGCATGCCCCAGGGCCCAGCGCGGCTCGGGCCGATCCGGTTCTGCATGTCGGCAAGCACCTTGCGCTCGGCCCACACGTTGACGACGGTGACCACCAAGAGCAGCACGAAGGTGAGGACAACACGGAGCACGACGATCCCGAACTCGGGCCAGCTCAAGAGTGCACCGCCGTCACCCGAACCACGGGGTCGGTGCCCAGCGATGGGCCGCCCGCCTGGTTGAAAGGAACGAACACGACGCCAGCAGGTGTGCCCTCATCGAGGACCACCGAGAACTCGCCTTCGCCGTGTTTGGTCACTGCCCGCACCGGGTGGCCGGGCTGGGCACCGAGCTTGCGCGCATCCTCGGGATTGAGATAGGCGACGACCCCACGGGCCAGGCCCCGAAGCGAAGGCGAATGGCGGATCGAAACGCCGTCGTCGTACAAGGTCCGGGCCACATGGAGGGTGAGGGCGGCGCGCGGCGCCTTGGGCCCGGTGACTGCCACCGGGATGTGATTTATGACCGGGGCGCCGGCGATCGGGACCACCGCACCATCCCTCGCATCCCATTCCAGCAAGTCCCAGGTCACCCCCTCGTAGGCCGGCGCCACCTCTGCGATCTCCTTGGCGATGGTCTCCGGGGAGGAGAGTCCGAGGGGAGCTCCGAGACGATCAGCCAGGTCGGAGAGGACCGACCAGTCGGGTCGGCTCTGGCCGGGGCCGGGCCGGATGGCGTTGAGCTTCTGCACCCTGCCCTCGACATTGGTGGCGGTGCCCTCCTTCTCGGCGAAGCCCGAAGCGGGGAGGATGAGGTCGGCCTCCCGGTTGGAGTCGTTGACAAAGAGGTCGATCGACACCACATACTCGGCGGTCTCCAGAGCCTCCACCGCCACCCGGGCGTCGGGCATGTCCCGAACCGGGTCGGCTCCGACCAGGATGAGGCAGCGGATGCCACCGGACTCCACATCCTCGAGAATTCGTCTCGTGTCCCGCCCGGGTTTCGATGGCAGGTCCCCCCAATGCCGTGACAGAGCCGCTGTGCCGGTGGGATCCAATCCAACCCGTCCCGGCAGCAGGTCGGGGGCGAGGCCCATGTCCAGTGCGCCAAAGAGGTTGGCCCTCCGGCCGAGGGGGAGGATTCGCCCGGTCCCGGCCTTGTTCCGCACCAGGGCGGCGACCGACTCGGCCAGCTTGGGCCCGTCGGCATGACAGGCCTCGCCCACCAGCGCCACCACCTTCTCCGCGGCCAAGGCCTGGCTCACCTCAGGATGCTCCCCGTTGGCTATCTCGTCGAGCAGAGCGAAGCCGCCACCAGGGCGGTAGGTGAGCTTGTGGGTGGCACGATCGTCGAGCCCGGTAGCCCGGGGATGGACCACGATCAGGGTCACGCCCAGTTCCTGGGCGGCACGCCGGGCCCTCAGGTAGAGCGTGGGGTGCTCTTCCTTGAGGTCTGGGCCCCAGACGATGATGGTGCTGGCGTCGTCGAGATCGGAGATGACGGCCCGATCCACCGTCGCCGCCAGGAAATGGGACGACAGAGAGTCGTCGAGCCGACAGTCGACATTGTTGGTGCCGAGCACCACCCGGGCGAACTTGGAGAGCGCGTAGGCGTCCTCGTTGGTGCCCTGAGCTCCCCCGATGACCCCGAAGGCTCCTCCGCCGTCTTCCGACCGGATCAGGTCGATCCGGTTGGCCAGAATGTCGAGCGCTTCGGACCACGTGACTTCCTGCAGCTCACCGCCGCGATTGACCAGAGGAGAGGTGAGCCGAGCTTCGGACTCGAGATGCTGGAATCCGAACCGGTCCTTGTCGGAGATCCAACCGTGGTTGGTGGCGTCGTTGTCAACACCCACGTAGCGCAAGATCTGGTTCTGGCTGGCATGTATCGAGATCCGGGGATGGGCGGTGTCGAACATCCCGGAAGACTCGACCTTGGTCAGGTCCCAGGGGCGGGCCCGGAACCGGTAGGGCCTCGCGGTGAGAGCGCCGACGGGACATATTTGGACCGTGTTCCCCGAGAAGTAGGAAGAGAAGGGCAGGTCGGGAAAGGTGTTCACCTCAGTGACGTTGCCCCGCTCCATGAACTCGATCAACGGGTCGCCACTGACCTCTTCGGAGAACCGGGTGCAGCGGGCACAGAGGATGCAGCGTTCCCTGTCGAGGAGCACCAGGTCTGAGACCGGGATCGGCTTCTCGAAGTTGCGCTTGATCTCGACGAAGCGGCTCTCACCTGGCCCGTGAGACATCGCCTGGTCCTGTAGCGGGCATTCCCCACCTTTGTCACACACCGGGCAGTCGAGCGGATGGTTGGCCAAGAGGAACTCGAGAACGGCCTCCTGCGCCTTCTTGACCGTCGGACCCTGGGTATCGATCACCATGCCATCGGCGACCGGGTTGGTGCAGGCCGTGATCATGGCTCGCCCTCGGGGCGTCTCGATCTCGATCAGGCACATTCGGCACATCCCGACCGGATTCATCCGCTCGTGCCAGCAGAAGCGCGGGATATAGGTGCCGCCATCCTGGACGGCCTGGATGATCAGGGACCCCGCCGGGGCCTCCATCTCATTGCCGTCGACGGTGATCTTCACGTTGTCTGTCATGCCACGGCTTCCACCGGTGCCAGGGGGCACCTCCCCAGCGTGACGTGCTGCATGACCTCATCGCGGAAGAAGTCGCGAAGGGCGATGATCGGCGACACCGCGGAAGGTCCCAGCGGGCAGATCGTGGTCATCTTCGGGGGCCATCCGAGGCCGACACTTATCCCGTCGGAGACGTCGAGCATCAGGTCGAGATCGATGGGACGCCCCTCGCCGTGCTCGATGCGGTGCAGGACCATCTCCAACCAGGTCGTGCCCTCACGACACGGGGTGCATTGCCCACATGACTCATGGGCGAAGAACCGCACCAAACGCTCGGCCGCGCGCACCGTGCATGTGGTGTCGTCCATGACGATGACGGCACCGGAGCCCAGCATCGAGCCGGCCTCGGCGCATACGTCCTTGGTGATCTGGTCCTCGAGATGGGTCCCGGGGACGAACCACGGTGCAGAGGCCCCGCCGGGGATCCAGGTCTTCAGCTCGCGGTCGTCCCTGATTCCGCCCGCGACTTCATAGATCAGCTCCCGCCATGTGATGCCATGCGGCAACTCGTAGTTGCCCGGCTTGCGGACGTGGCCGGAGATCGAGGTCATGAAGGTTCCGGTATCCATCGGATGCCCGATCCGGGTGAACTCCTCAGCGCCCATCGCAAGCACATGGGGGATGTTCGACATCGTCTCCACGTTGTTGACGATGGTGGGCTTCATGTAAAGGCCCTTGGCGGCCGGGAAATAGGGCGGCTTGAGGCGGGGCTCACCCCGTAGCCCTTCGAGGCTGTTGATCAGGGCCGTCTCCTCGCCACAGATGTAGGCGCCGCCACCGAGGTGCACGGTCACTTCCAGGTCGTAGTCGCTGCCGAAGATCCCCTGGCCCAGATAGCCGCGGGAGTAGGCCTCGTCGACCGCGGCCTGGACCCTTCGCGCCGGTTTGGGGTACTCGCCGCGTATGTAGATGAAGGCGTGATGCACTTCGTTGGCGATCGAAGTGATGATGATCCCGTCCAGCATCTGGTGGGGATCGCGCTCCAGCAGCTGCCGGTCCTTGAAGGTCCCCGGCTCGGACTCGTCCGCGTTGACCACCAGATAGGACGGCCTCGTCGGAGCCAGGAAACTCCATTTCATCCCCGCAGGGAATGCCGCCCCGCCGCGGCCAAGCAGACCCGAGGACTTCACCGTCTCCACGAGCTCTTCCCGGGTCATGGTCAGGGCCTTGCGGGACTGCTCGTAACCATCGGTCGATTCGTAACGATCGATGGTGTGCGAGTCTGCGGGGTGATCGATCATCCGCCGTGTCACCACGACTGGGAAGGTCAAGACCGGTCCTCGCTGGCCACCGTTCCCAGCGGCTGGAATGCGGGATAGGGCCCCACCGCGCCATCCGGGTCCTTGATCGCCCAGTCAAAGCTCTTCGCCCCGCCAAACAACTCCTGCATCTCCTCGCCGTTGACCACTTCGGGACGGGCCCCGCTCAGCCATCGCACCAAGTCACGGGCGCGCTCCGGGGTGACCCCTTCGATCAGCTCGTAGTTGACCTGGACGGCCGGCGCCCCTCCGCATGCTCCGATGCACTCAACGTGCTCCACCGAGATCAGGCCCCTCTCGTCGGTCTCCCCATGGGGGACTCCGGACTCGTCTTCGACGGCGTGCAGCACGTCATCGCCGCCGAGCAACATGCAGGAGATCGATGTGCAGCAGGAGATGAGGTAGCGGCCCGTCCGCTCCCGCTTGTACATGGTGTAGAAGCTGGCGACCGCGAGGACCTGGGCCGGTGTGACCCCGACCCATTTGGCTACCTCCTCCATCCCGGAGTCTGTGAGGTGGCCTTCCTCCGCCATGGCCAGGTAGAGGAGGGGCATCACCGCAGAGCGTTTCTCGGGATAACGCGAAATGATGTCCCGGGCCCGTTCCTGGGTGGCCTCCGACCAATGGCTCATCGGCTCCGGAGATTAGGTAGGCGCTCATTGGCGGGCGAAACCATCGAGCGCATCGTCGGCCCGGGGATAGAGTCGATTCATGGCCACCCGGTGGCGCGACGAGGACCCCGGATTGCCCATCTCATTCGGGCAGTGCTCCAACGGCGAATACGAACCGGAGCCGATCACGCCGACTCGGCGTGAGGCGGAGCGCCTGGCCCGCTCCGGGATCGAGGAGGCGATCGAGGCGACCGCCATGAGCCGCCGCGAGTTCCTCCGCTCGGCGTGTGCGCTGGCGGTGTCCCTGGCTGCGATCGACGGGGCCGTGGCGCGGGCGACCGGCCTCCCGTCAGGTCTCTGGTATCCCTTCGACCCGCTCTCCCGCCACGACACCGCCGCCGCCGAAGCGGTGATCGGGCCCCCTCAGTTCGTGTTCGACGTGCAAGGCCATCTCCTCGAATACGACCTCGACCCGTCCACCCGTGGCGACTGGTTCTGGGGCAGCCAGTTCCCTCAGGCTCATTGTCAGGACGAGGACGATCCCCGAGCCTGCTTTGCGGCCAACCATTTCCTCGAGGAGATATTCATCCGCTCCGACACCACGATGGTTGCCCTCTCCGGTCTTCCCATCCTTCCCGAGGGGAGCCCGCTGTCCAACGAGGTGATGGAAGACACCCGCCAGATGGTGATGGCACTGTCCGGGGACGAGAGGGTGGTTGTCAACGCCCTCGCCCTCCCCCAGGTCGCACCGATCGAGTCGGTGATCGACGAGATGGAGCGCACCGTTGCGGAGAACCGGATTGCGGGCTGGAAGACCTTCACCCACTTCCCCACGGATCTGCATTGGTGGCTCGACGACCACGACCCGGACCTCCCCCAGGTCGGGGACCGATTCCTCGCCGAGTTGGAGCACCTCGGAGTCCCCATCCTCTTCATTCACAAGGGCCTTTCCGACCGGGCCCGTTACGGCTCGCCCGAAGATGTTGGTCCCGCGGCCAGGGCGCATCCCGGCGTCAAGTTCGTCGTTTACCACAGCGGGTTCGAAGTGGCGCAACGGGAGGGCCCGTTCACCGAGGAGACCGTTGGGCGCGGGGTTAACCGGTTGATCGACTCGGTGCGCAAGGCGGGGATCGGCCCCGGGGAGAATGTCTACGCAGAGATCGGCTCCACCTGGTGGCACTTGCTGCGGAGGCCGGACGAAGCGGCGCACGTGCTGGGAAAGTTGCTCCTCGCGTTTGGAGAGAACAACCTGCTCTGGGGGACCGACTCCATCTTCTACGGCTCCCCTCAGGGTCAGATCGACGCCTTCAAGTCGTTCCAGATCCCTGCAGACCTCAGGGAGCGCCACGGCTACCCGGAGCTGACCCGAGGGGTGAAGGCCAAGATCCTGGGTTGGAACGCAGCCAACCTCTACGGGATCGAGCCGATAACGCATCCGGTCGGGTTCAGCGTCGACGAGCTGGCGATGGCCCGGGTGGAACACCCGGTCCCCACCATGACCTGGGGTCCATCGACGACAGCCGAGGTCAGGGAGTTCCGCCTCCACCATCAGGGCTGGCCCTGATCCCACGGCGGCCGCTAGCGGTCGACGTCCCCCATCACCGGGTCCATGGAGGCGATGGTGGCCACCGTGTCCGCCATCAGCGAGTCGGCCATCGCGATCGGGAGGCCCTGGAGGTTGGCGAATGATGGCGCCCTGATGTGGATCCGGTAGGGCCGAGCCTCCCCGTCCGATACCAGGTAGCAGCCGAGCTCCCCTCGTGGCGACT
>JBIOVB010000093.1:0-12230 GCA_044867525.1 Acidimicrobiia bacterium
GGCCCGTGCCCGAGGACCCCGAGCTGGTCTCGGTTGGGCTCGCCCGGTTCGACCCGCTGAGCGGCGAGACCGAGTGGGTGGTTGGAATCACCGAGGGCTTCGGAGTCCCGATCTCGGCTTGGGGGTCGCCTGTTTCGGGAATGATCGCCGTGGCCGGCGTGGAGGCCGACACCTCGGAGGTCACCGGTATCGAGATCTTGGACGCCAGCGGGATGATCGCCGGCTTTGGCGACTTGACGGCGTTGGGGACTCCTGTGGGCTGGCTCGATGCGGAGACCGCCCTCTTCCGAACCTCGGGTTCGACAGTGTCGACTCTGAACGCCGTTACCGGCGAGATCGACGAGCTCGGGCTCGACGTCAGCGTGGAGGCGGCGCCGGTGTACGCCGTTGCCGACGGTCGGAGCATCTTGGCGGTCAGCGGGCGCTCGATCCTGCTCGACGACCTGACGGTGGAGACCGAGGTGAGGGTGCTTGCCGAGAATTGCACCTTGAACCGTGTGGGGGAGACCGGCTGGGCTCCCTGAGCAGATCAGTCTCCCTGAACGGTCTCCACGTCTTCGGGCTCGTTGGCGACGGCCGCTGCCGGCTTTCCGTTGGGGACAGGCACTTCACGCCCTGCCTTGGTCAGAGCCTCGCGGCGCCGATCACCGGCAATCTCGTCTGAAACCGCCTGCCATCCGCTCGGCTCCCGCATGGTCCGCGATCCGGGCGTCGAGCCCATGATCTCGGCGACCTCCTCACCGGAGATGTTCTTCTTCTCCTCGAGCACTGCAGCCAGCTCCAGGATCTTGTCACGGTGTTCTCCGAGCAAGGTGTCGACCTGCTCGTACAGGCCCGAGAGCTTTTCCTCGATCTGCTTGCGGCGCTCGCGGAGGGCGATCGAGACCGGGCTCGCCTGGCCTCCAGCTTCATTGACCCGAGTGCCCATCGTCGAAGTGATGGTGTTCCCCATGCCGAACGAGCCCTCCATCAGCGCCGCCACCGTCGAGGCCGATTGCAAGTCGCTGGCAACTCCGGAGCTGTTGTCACCGCCGAAGAAGAGGCGCTCACCGGCGAGGGAGGCAAGAGAGACCATGATGTCGGTCTCGTATTCGGAGCGCCACTGAGTGAACCGCTCTTCCTCGCCCATCGACTTCACCATCCCCAGGGTCGAGGCCCGCTTCTCGATGGAGACCATGTCGATCCGCCGGTGGGCCCCGAGCAGGTGCGCCGTCACGGCGTGGCAGGCCTCGTGAACGGCCACCGCATGGCGCTCCCGCTGGATGTAATCGACGTCTTCGGGCGGCCCCAGCTCTTTGAGCGACTTGGCCCGCCAGATGTCGGGCCACTCGATCGCGTCCCTGCCCCTGCGCACGGCGATGATCAGTGCCTCGTTCACGAGGTCTTTGATGCTGGCGCCGGAGTAATACGGGGTGATGATCGCTAGGTGTTCGACCTGCTCCGGAGTCAGCATGTGGTCTACCTTGTCCAGATACCCGACGATGGTCTGCTTGCGGCCTTCCTTGGAGGGATACCCCACCTTGTAGATCCGGTCGATGCGACCGGGGCGCAACATCGCCTCGTCGAGGGCGTTGGGCATGTTGGTCGCCATGATGTGGAGGATTCGGTACTTGGGCGGCGGCTTGGGGCGGAACCCGAACATCTTGCGGAACTTGTTGGTTATGCCTCGGGGCTTGGTGAGACCGTTCATCTCGGTGAGCAGGGCCTGAAGGGTTCCCATCCCCCCGCCGCCCATCATCCCGCCCATCATGATCCGGTTCACCCACCCCTGTTTGGCCGCGTCCTCGGTCTTGATCAAGCCACTCTGGCTCCAGTGCTCGACGAGTGCCTCCTGGGTGTTGGCACCCAGATAGCTGAACCCGTTGCAGGTGAAACCGAGGTCATTTCGCAGCGACTGCCCGAACTGTCCTTGAGGGGCCCCCATCCCGCCTCTGGAGCCCAGGGCGTCGGCCTCGTCGAAGAAGACGATCACTCCGCCATGGCGCAGGCTGAGCTTTCGGAGCTTGCGGTAGAGGCTCTTGACCTTGAGGATTCCGATGCCCATGAACATGTTGATGAACGAACCGGGCTCGACGAACACGTAGGGTCGCCCGGTCTCACCGGCGATGGCCTGGGCCATCAGGGTTTTCCCGGTTCCGGGAGGGCCCCAGAGCAGGATCCCGCCCGGGATGTATCCGCCCTTCTTCTCGATCTCGTCGGGCTTCTCGAGGAAGGCGATGTTCTCCTTGATCAGGTCGAGAACGTGGTCCTGGCCCCAGACGTCGTCGAAACGTGTGGTGACCTCCTCGGGGAGGATCACATCCATCCCTCCCCTCGACAGGAACCAGAAGATCCCCACGAATTGGATGACGACGAACAAGAAGCCGAACATGAGTTGGAAGGCGAAGGGGAGGACCCCGACGATCAGTCGGGGCAGTTCGACGATTGCCTGGAGGACGCCCTGGACCTCGGGCACGAAGTAGTCGACGAGCAGCCCGATCAGCAACAGGTAGAAGCCCCATCGGAAGAACCGGCCCACCCGGAAACGGGTCCAGGGCTTGAAATGGGACTGTGTCCAGCGATTGATCCCACCGAAGAAGCTGTCCTGCCAGAAGGAGTTGTAAGCAGCGGACCGCTCCGACAGGAAGTAGTGGAACTGGCGCAGAACCTCGAGGAGGAACAGCGAGCCGAGGACGATGCCGGTGGTCGACGAGAAGAACTCGGCCAACACCTCGCTGAAAGGGAGGAAACCGAGATCGTCAGACCCGGCAATGATGGCGATCATCACCAGAGCCAGCATCACGAGGAACTTGATCCGGTCCCACGTGTCGAGCTTCCGCCTCGTCTGGCGGACGTCTCGTTTGCGGGTGTTCAGGCTCTCTTGTTGACCAGCCATGAGTCGACAACTCCTACGATCGTTTCTTGATGGTCGATGAAACATTGCCGGCTGCAACCGGCGATCATCGAGTACATCCTTGTGTCATCCGGGTTGGATACGGTGATCAGATAGGCGACACCCTGGTTGGCACCGGCCTCGTCCTCGAACGAGACCAACACCCGCACACCGTCGAACCCGCCTCCGAAGCTGAAGTCTTCCTTGGTCAACTCCTGACTGTTGGCCAGGTTGTAATACGGGAGCACCGACTGGGTCAGGACGGCACGAGAAAGGAAGTCCTTCTCGGCCTCTCCGATCTGACGAATCGACATCGCCCCTATCGGGTACTCGGCTTCTGGTAGTTCCCTGGTGAGGTGCTCCACGTCACGCACCGGGTCCCCGTCGAAGGCGATGCCACTGACGGGCGGGAAGGTAAACCCCTGGACCGATTCGTCGAATGGCATGTCCTCGAGCTCGGAGAGCTCCGAGAGCTCGTAGGTATGCCATTCCTCGGGGGCCTGGAAGCGTCCCAGTCGTTGATCATCGGTGTGGGTCACGACCGCTTCGGACTGGCCGCCGCACGCCGCGAGGAGCAAGACCAGACCACCCCCGTACAGGGCGATTCGACCAAAGCGGGGCACTTGGAAGGGCCTGATGGGAACAGACTATCCCGGTATTCGGATTGCGGGCGATCAGTCGGGGTCGTATCGGTGGTGTGGGAGGATTGCGTGTGATCGACAGTCATGCTGGGCGACTCTTGCTGGCCACACCGGTGCTCATCGATCCCCACTTCTGGCGAACTGTGGTCTTCATGCTGCAACACGACGAAGAGGGGACCGTGGGCATCGTCCTCAATCGCCCCACTACCGAATTGGTGGCGGACCACATACCCGCCTGGGCGAGCCTCGGCGATGACCCTCTTCGCATCTTCTACGGAGGGCCGGTCGAGCCGGAGATGGCAATCGCCCTCGGCCCGGGAGGAAGCGGGGAGGCGACCGCCCTGCCCGGGGTGGACTTGGTCGACCTTTCCGATGATCCGCCCCAGGAGCGGTCCCATTTCCGGATCTACTCGGGCTACGCCGGATGGGGTGCAGGGCAGTTGGAGGCCGAGATCGACGAGGGCTCCTGGTATGTGGTCCAGGCCTCCCCTGACGACCCATTCGAGCGCCCCATGGGCCAATGGGCGCGGGTGCTCCGCCGCCAGAGTGGGTATTTGTCGCTGGTGTCCACGTTTCCCGACGACGTGGGGATGAACTGACACCACGCTCACGAAATATGGGGAGCGGGCATCCGTGTCGATTGCTCAGTCCCCCAATTTCGAGGGTGGCGCCCTACCCTCCACGGCTGATGACCGCGACCACCGCTCCCAAGCTCCGGCCCACCCTCAGGAGGCGGGCCCCGGGCCTGGCCGTCGAGCGCTCGTTGTGGGCCGCCGGGGTCCCGGTGGTCGTCGGGGTGGACGAGGTTGGCCGCGGGTCTTGGGCGGGGCCGCTGACGGTAGGGGCGGCCGTGGTCCCTGCCGATCGCAGGGTCTACAAGATCCGGGACTCGAAAATGCTCACCGAGGACGAGCGTGAGGCGCTCTTCGACAGGATCGCGGGCTGGTGCCCGTCATGGGCTGTCGGCCATGCGTCTCCGGAGGAATGTGACGTGTTGGGGATGTCCGAGGCGCAGCGACTGGCGGCGCGGAGGGCGATCTCCGGGCTGAAGGTCGTCCCTGATCAGGTGTTGGTCGACGGGAATTGGGATTTCGTTGGTGGCGCCCGGCGCATCGTGAGGGGGGACAGCAGCTCGTTGTCGATCGCAGCGGCATCCATCCTGGCCAAGGTGAGCCGGGACCGTTTGATGAGGGAGATCGCCGATCACTACCCGGGCTACAACTTCGAGGCCAACAAAGGCTACCCGTGCCCGGTGCACAAGTCCGCCCTCCAGGCCTGGGGGCCGACGTCGATCCACCGCAGGTCTTGGGTCTTCATGGATCACCTGATGTGGAACGGTTTGGGCCGTTATCACCGCCCCGAGCCCCAGCTGGCGTTCGAATTCGACACCTAGAGGCACCTTGCCCGGTCTGCGGCTGACCGATTACGACTCGTCCCTTCTCGGCGGGGAAATGGGGCCCGGGCCCCGGATGGCCATGGAGCTGCTGATCGCAGCGGCCCCTTCGCTCGGCGCCGAGTCACTGCTCGACATCACTCGTGCTCACATCGATGGGTGCCTCTATCACGGCACGGCTGGTGTCGATTTCGCCCGCACGTTGACACAGGGTGACACCCAGGTCAGGGTCCGGACCACGCTGAACGTTTCTTCGCTCGACCTGATCCACCCCGAGCTCTATCGGGGCGATCCTGATGTCGCGGCGGAGTCTCGGGCCCTCATGGATGCCTATGTCGCCATGGGCTGTGTTCCGTCCTGGACTTGTGCCCCCTACCAACTGAGCGATCGGCCGGGCCTCGGTGAGCAGATCGCCTGGGGTGAGTCCAATGCGATCGCATTCGCCAACAGCGTCCTCGGGGCCCGGACCAACCGATATGGGGACTTCTTCGACATCTGTTGTGCGATCACTGGGAGAGCGCCAGACAGCGGTCTTCATACCGACGAAGGCCGGCTGGCCACCGTGGTCGTCGAGACGATCGTGCCGGACCACCTGCTCGACGACGAGCTGATCTACGTGTTGTTGGGCCATGTGCTCGGGCAGGTCGCCGGCAACGAGGTCGCGGCGTTGATCGGTCTCGACGCCCGGGCCACTGAGGACCGGCTCAAGGCATTGGGAGCTGCGGCAGCATCATCTGGGTCTGTTGCCATGTTCCATGTAGTCGGGGTCACGCCGGAGGCTCCAACCCTGGAAGCGGCACTCGGAGGGCGAGAAGCCCGTCGGACGCTGATAATCGGGCTCGACGACCTTCAGGCGGCCAAGGAAGCGCTGAGCAACGGAGTCGGGGAGTTGGGGGCGGTGAGCGTGGGTACACCTCATGCCTCCTTGAGGGAGATCGAGGAGCTGAGTGCTTTGGTCGAGGGGCAGGCCCGGGTCCCCTTTTACCTGAGCACCGGCCGCGACGTCCTCTTCGAGGCCGAAAACCGTGGCCTGATCGTCCCGTTGCTCGACTTTGGTGTGACGGTGGTCACCGACACCTGCACATACATCACCCCGATCATCGGGGAGGTGTCCGGGGTGGTGATGACCAACTCGGCGAAGTGGGCCTACTACGCCCCGGGGAACATAGGGGTCGGTGTGGCTCTGGGCAGTCTCGAAGACTGTGTCCGGTCAGCCGCATCCGGGCGAGTCATGACCGCAGACTTCGGGTGAGCGTCGAGTATTCAGTGCTGGTACCGGGCCGGGCCGAAGGCCCGATCACGATCCTGGACGCGCCTTTGTCGTTATGGGGTGGGTTCGATCCCGAAACCGGCCTGGTGATCGACGGCAACCATCCTCAGGTGGGGGAGAGCCTCGGCGGGCGTATCGTCTGTATGCCCCACGGGCGCGGCTCCAGCTCCTCGTCGTCTGTGCTGGCCGAAGCGCTCAGGGCCGGCACTGGCCCGGCCGGATTCGTTCTCGGGGAGTCGGACCCGATCCTGGTCATCGGTTCACTCGTGGCGCAACGCCTATATCAGCGCTCATGTCCGATAATCGTGGGGCCGATACCCAAACAAGCAGATGGTCGCTGGGGGATCGATTGCGACATTTCGCCATGTCTGATGAAACTCGACGGGTGAGTGCCGCGGTCCAATATGGACCAGGGAGCGAGATCTCATGAATGACGAGAGTGACACGGAGCGGGACGGTCCGGACGAGCTGAGCGCGTTCTTCGCTCGGATGCCGGTGGCCTTCTATCGAAGCGGCACGGGCGGCGGGCTGATCGCGGCCAACCCGGCCCTCGCCCATCTCCTCGGATTCGCGACCGTGGAGGATCTCAAGGCGAACGTGGCCTCGGTGGAGAGTGTCTACGTGTCCCCGGAGCGGCGAAGGCGATGGATCGAGGAGATCGGCAGCACAGGCGTGGTCCACGACTTCGACATCGAACTGAGGCGTCCGGACGGCTCGACGATATGGGTACGCGACTCTGCCCGGGTCATCAGGGGTGACAACGGAGACGTCGCCTACTACGAGGGGTCACTCGTGGACATGACCGACAAGGTCAATGCAGATCAGGCCAAGGACGAATTCATCGCCACCGTGTCCCACGAACTCCGAAATCCGATCGCCGCGATCCTGGGCCTGGGCCAAGAACTGGCCGACAACTACGACAGCTTCAGCGACGAAGACCGACGGGAGATGTCACAGATGATCGCCCGTCAGGCCGATGACGTCTCCTGGCTCATAGAGGACCTCCTCGTCGCATACGGCGACGACCTGAACCGGGTCAGCGTCCATCCTGAGGAGTTCGATGTCGTCAAGGAGATCGAGAGGGTGCTGGAGGT
This sequence comes from Acidimicrobiia bacterium, assembly GCA_044867525.1. GTDB lineage: Bacteria > Actinomycetota > Acidimicrobiia > Spongiisociales > ZC4RG35 > JALYNX01. The sequence continues at coordinate 7,271 of JBIOVB010000093.1, forward strand.
CGAAGAGAAGGCCATCGACCTCCAGGTCTTCGATGACTCATCCCTGGTCAACGCCGATCCCAGGCGTACCCGTCAGATTCTGCGCAACCTGGTGTCGAACGCACTCCGTCACGGTGGGGACACGGTGACCGTGGCGGTTGGCAAGGTGGGCGACCGGATCGAGGTCCGGGTCCGTGACACGGGGGAGGCAATCCCGGCGGCCGACATCGAGCGCATCTTCAAGCCGTTCGAGAAAGGCTCGCGATCCGGGCACCCGTATTCGATCGGGCTCGGCCTGGCGGTCGCCCGGCGTCTCGCCCGCTTGATGGATGGCGACCTCACCTACCGCTTCGAGGACGGGTGGTCCTGCTTCGTCCTGTCGGTGCCGGCGGCCTGACCCGGGGCCGCCCCTAACCTGCCACGATGCGCGTCCTAGTCACCGGCGGCGCCGGATTCATCGGCAGCCACACCGTGGTGTCCCTCATCGAGGCCGGTCACGAGCCCGTTATCGTCGACAACCTCTCCAATGCCAGCCCGTCGGTCATTCCCCGGATCGCCACCATCGCAGGGGCGACCCCGGAGTTTGTGGAGGCCGACATCCGTGATCTGGACTCGATGCGCCAGATCCTGGAGTCGGGATTCGACGCCTGCATCCACTTCGCAGCTCTGAAGGCGGTCGGGGAGTCGGTGGAGAACCCCCTCCTCTACTACGACAACAACGTCGGAGGGACCTTTCGTCTCGTGGAGGCTCTTCTCGAAGCCGGGGTGAACCGGTTCGTGTTCAGCTCTTCGGCCACGGTGTACGGGGACCCGGAGGAGCTTCCACTCAGTGAAAAACAGCCGGTTGGGACCGCGGTGAACCCCTACGGCTGGACCAAGATCATGATGGAGCAGGTGCTGCGCGACCTCCATGTCGCCAATCCCGGATGGTCGATTTCGCTGCTTCGGTACTTCAACCCGGTCGGCGCCCACCCCTCGGGGCTGATCGGGGAGGACCCAGCCGGTGAGCCCAACAACCTCATGCCCTATGTGGCCCGAGTGGCCGCCGGTCTCCTACCCAAGGTGAGCGTCTTCGGAGGCGATTACCCGACTCCCGACGGCAGTGGGGTCCGGGACTTCATCCACGTCGTGGACGTCGCCGAGGGCCACGTGGTTGCGCTGGAGAAGCATGGCGGGGAGGCCGGCGTGTTCACCTACAACTTGGGCACCGGCCAGGGGCACAGTGTCCTGGAGGTGATCTCCGCCTACGAGGCCGAGTCGGGGCAGCCGATTCCCTACGAGATCGTGGGGCGGCGTCAGGGTGACGTCGCGGCCAGCTATGCCGACGTCTCCAAAGCCGCCACCGTGCTCGGCTGGAAGGCGACCCGGGACCTCGGCGACATGTGCCGGGACTCCTGGCGCTGGCAGCAAACCGCGCATTGACCGCTCGGTAGCCTGCCGCCGTGAGCGACCTCCTGGAAAGGGCGAGGGCCTGGATCGCGGGCGATCCCGACCCCGATACCCGTGCTGAGCTGCAGGCGATCCTGGACTCGGGGGATGACGCTGCCCTGATTCGGGCCATGGGAGGCTCGCTCACCTTCGGCACTGCCGGGATTCGCGGGGAGGTCGGCCCCGGATCGAATCGGATGAACCGGGCCACCGTCATCCGGACCAGCAAAGGGCTTGCCGATCACCTCATCGGAGTGAACGGTGGTCCCCCCGAGAATCCGGTGGTCCTCGGCTTCGATGCCCGACCCTCGAGCCGTGGCTTCGCCGAGGACACTGCAGGAGTCCTCGCCGGAGCGGGGGTCTCCGTCGTCTTCTTCCCGGAGGTCACCCCCACTCCGCTGGTCGCGTTCGCCGCCAAGCTGATGAAGGCCCCGGCAGCCGTGGTGATCACCGCCAGTCACAACCCACCCCAGGACAACGGGTACAAGGTCTACGGGGCCAACGCCGCACAGATCATCCCGCCGGAGGACACCTTGATCGCCACTGCCATCGACGGGGCGGGCCCCGCATCCTCGGTGGCGAGGGTCGAGGGCATCCTGGACGGAGCTTCCAACCTGGTGTCAGCGGCGCCCGATGACATCTACGAGAACTACCGGGCCGAGGTTGAAGTGTCGCGGCCCAATCCCGGGACCTCGGCCGCAAAAATCATCTACACGCCGCTCCACGGCGTGGGAGCGAAGATCCTCAATCGTCTCTGCGCTCAGGCTCACCACAGCGGGCTGCTGACCGTGCCCGAGCAGGGGGCCCCCGATGGGCGGTTCCCAACCGTGAGCTTTCCCAACCCGGAGGAGCCCGGCGCCCTCGACCTGGCGCTGGACCTGGCCCGCAAGGAGCAGGCGGAGATGGTGATCGCCAACGACCCCGACGCCGATCGCCTGGCGGCCGCGGTCCCGGTGGCGGGGGAGTGGCGAATGCTCAGCGGCAACGAGGTTGGCGCCCTGCTCGGCGACTACGTCCTTCGTTACTGGAGGTACCCGGAGCGACCGATCGTGGTCAACTCGATCGTGTCCAGCCCGATGCTCGCCGAGATAGCCGCCCTTCGCGGCGCCCGTCACGAGGCCACTCTCACCGGGTTCAAGTGGATCATCAACGCCGGTCTGGCACTGGAGGAATCGGGAGAGGGGCGATTCGCCTTCGGCTACGAGGAGGCCCTCGGGTACTCGGTGGGAAGGACGGTTCGGGACAAGGACGGGATCTCGGCGGCGCTGGTGCTCTGCGACCTGTTTGCCGAAGAGAGGGAGCAGGGCCGGTCGATACTCGATCGCCTGCACGACTTGTGGGCGGAGGTCGGGCTCTGGGTGAGTGCCCAATTTTCCCTGCATCGTCCCGGTCCCCATGGGCAGGAAGAGATCTCCGAGGCGGTGAACAAGCTCGCCGCATCGCCGCCGGATGTTGTCGGAGGTCTCCAGGTACTCGAGGTCAGCGACTACCGCCACGGCGAGGAGGACAGGCCGCCCTGGCTCGGCTCCCAGGACCTGGTTGCGCTGGACCTGGGGATGACAGGGAGGGTGCTGGCTCGCCCCTCGGGCACAGAGCCCAAGCTCAAGATCTATGTCGATCTCAGGGGCAAGGTCGGCGAGGATCCTGAGCAATCACACCGGCAACTGGTGGAGAAGGCGACCGAGATGGCCCAGGAGGTGGGGGAGGGGCTATCGGCATGACCCAGGGTCAATGCGGAGTTCGGGTCTTCTGCCGATAGAGATGGAGCCAGCCCAGGCCATGGATGGCGACCCCGGCAAACAACACCAATGCCGCCCCCGGATACCCGGCGATGATGGCGATCAGGCCGGCGACGATCGCCAGCCCAACCAATGCGACGCGAACTCCGTTCAGCGGCCCAAACACGGTCCTCAGGGTAAGACAGCGGGTTCGGATAGTCGACCCGGTGATGGCAGAGTGAGAATCGACGTGAAAAGCCGTCCCACTCGTCCCGTTATCAGCCTCCTCGCCGCCCTCTTGGCCGCATGTGCAAGTGGTGGGGTCGAAAGCACCACGGTGACCACAACTTCCCCGCCAGGGGAGACCACCGTGACCGGCGACAGCACGGTGACCACGAACGGCGCGGAGCCCACCACGTCGGCCACCTCGGCCTTCGACGAGCTCGCGGTCGGCGCATTGGTCACCCCGTCTGGCGTGGTGGTCGCGGTGATCGAGAAGGGCGCCACGGGGTACGTGGTCCGGACCCCATGTGGAAACACGGCCACCATCGGCAATGGGGAGCCCCTGGGCAAGGTGCAAGTAGTCCTCGACCCGGGCCACGGTGGAGAGGTGGATACCGGGGCGGTGGGCTCCAACGGGCTCAAGGAGTCCGACATCAACCTGACATTGGCTCGGTCGGTGGAGCAGGAGCTGTCGGCCAGGGGGATCTCGGTGGTGCTCACCCGAACCGCCGACTATGCGACCCGGATCGGGACCAGGGCCCAGCTGGCCGACGACCTCAGTGCGGAGATCCTGGTGTCGATCCACCACAATGCGCCGACTCCCGGCCCCTCGCCGACACCGGGCACCGAAGTCTTCATCCAGAGCGACTCCGAGCGGTCCCGTCGCCTCGGAGGGCTCATCTGGGAGCACGTCGTCGACGGAATCGGTGGAGTCGAAGGCGTGGACTGGACTGCCGCTCCCGACGCCGGTGTGCTTCGGGTGCTCAACCCGGAAGGAGAAGACGCCTACGGAATGGTCCGACTCCCGCAAACCACCTCGGTACTCGCAGAGCTCGCCTACATATCCAACGGCCCCGAGGCGGAGATGATGGCCACCCAGGAGTATTTGGACGTGGCCACCGATTCCCTTGCCAACGCCATCGAGACCTACTTCGAGGAGTCCGACCTAGGTGCCGGCTATGTCCTGGAACCTCGGGTGTTCCGACCCCAGCGTGGGATCAGTGAGGACGCCTGCGTCGACCCGGAACTGGGGTAGCGGCCCGTTCTCCGATTCTCCACGGCAATTCCGCCTTTGGATCGCGCTGTCTCACCAAGCGGGAGAGACAAGAATGCGACCTGTGCGACGGACTGCCCTGATTCTGAGTCTCGTCCTCCTGGCCTGCGGGTCAGAAACCTCGCCAGAGCAAGCCTTCTGCGACCAAGCAGTGTCGATACTCCAACGAGAGGAGATCGGGGACGACCCCCGGGCGATGCGCGAGCAAATGGAGGAGCTAGCGATCGCGGTTGAGGCCCTACCCGAGGATCGACAACCGAGGCTCTCTGAAATGATCGGCGATCTGATCGAGCAACTGCAATCGGCCGAGCGAGGCGAATTGGCGATCTCTGGCTGGTCGAGCACGAATGTGGTGGACCACGTGGGCGAGCTGTGCGATCGGGACGACCTGATCGGATGGGTCACTCAGTCCTGACCATTGCCACGCTGCGTGAAGTCCGCCACACCACTGGGCAAGTGGGAGGAGCTCAACTCATACCCCTGGTCGAACACCGGGAAGCAGCTGATTGCCTCGATTAGCCAACTTGACATAACGTGGGTTATGAGTCAACTCACTTTT
>JBIOVB010000094.1:0-54640 GCA_044867525.1 Acidimicrobiia bacterium
TTCCCCAGGGGTAGGCGCCGTCCATCAAGTAGAGCTTTCCTGCAGCTTCAGCGACCTGTCTCACTCCCGCCCCGGACATGGTGTCCAGCCCGGTCTCGGTCGGGATCACGATCTCGCCCATCGTCCCGTCCTCGTCGAGGCTTGAGATGAGGTTGCTAGCCGGATCGGGGTTGACCCAGAGATAGCCCAGTCCCTTGCCGCCCTTCAGCTCTCCGGGCCGCGTCGATAGGATCTCACCGTCGGCCGAGATCTGAAGCACTTCGTCCCGGTCATTGCTCACCCAGAGTGACTCGCCGAACCAGCTCGCCCACCCGGGCGAGCCGCCGATCGGCACCGTGGCATCGATTGCTCCCGCCTCGGGGTCGAATCGGAGGACTTCGCCACCATTCTCATAGCTGATCAGCCAGAGATAGCCGCCACCGACAACCACGCCTTCTACGTGGCCGTTGGTGGGAAACGTGGCCCGAATCTCGCCGGTTCCGGCGTCGATCTCCTGCAAAAGGTCGGCCAGGCCGGTGACTACCCAGATGGTGTCCCCGTCCGCCGCCATGGTCTGCACCCCGCCCGAAGCGAGTGGCACCACCGTTTCGATCCCGGGCATCTTCGCGATTCCGTCGAATCGGGGTTCGTAGATCGACGGTTCCTGGGGGAGGAGGAAGGGAACGGCTACCAGGATCACTACCGCGAACGATGCTGCGGCTATCAGCCAGGGTCGAGCGACTCGGCGGGGTGGAACCTTCACTGGGGACGAGATCCCGATGCGCTCATCGATCTTGGCCCTGATCCGGTTGGCGTCGGCCTCGCGTCCCCGGGCGGGGTCCGCTTTTTCCAGTAGCTCGATCACTTCGTGGGCTCCTCTGAGTTTGGGTTGGAAAAGTCGAAGCCGGCCATTCGGCTCTTGAGGCGGGCACGAGCCCGGTGGAGGCGCTGGTCGACGGCGTTTTCCTTGATGGCTAGAACCTGAGCGATCTCGCCCCGGGAAAGGCCCTCCCATGACGAGAGCCGGATCAACTCGCGGTCATCCTGGCTCAGGGAGTCGAGGGCTCGATATAGGGCCTCGATTTCGGCGTCTGGCTCGGGATCAGGTGGTGCGGAGTCTCCTGCGGTGATCGAACCGAGCCGGACGGCGAGCCGCGTCCGTCTCTGTCGGGCCCGGTACTGGTTGCCGATTACCCGGTAGGCGACCCCGAAGAGCCAGGCTCGGGCCGCCTCGCCTTCCGGCATGTCGTCGATCCGCCGCCATGCCACCGCGAACACGTCGGCGGTGGCGTCCTCGGCGTCCGGAAGACCGACACGACGCACGCAGTAGCGGTAAATGGCCTGGTGGTGGTCCTCGAAGAGCGGATCGAATCGAAGCGTGGGATCAGTCGAGCGTTCGACGGCGATTCCTTTGGACACATCTGCCTTTCTGCAATGTTATGTGTCCGTCCGCTTGCCTCTGCTTACAGCTTCCGACGTCGGCCGACTCAAGCTTTGAGGCTCTGCGCCGGCTCCTTCTTCTGGGGGTCGACAAAGGGGATGGAGGCGACAACCGCTGTGAGTTCCGCACCATCCTCGGTGGCCACCTGGACCCGCGTCCCAGGACTGGCGAGGTCGACCGGTACCCACATGTAGCCGATGTTCTGTTCGAGGCCCGGCGACCAGACGGCATCGGTGACCCGACCTACCTGACGACCGTCGGCGAGCACCGGCCAAACCCTGGAGAGCTCGGCTCTGAGTTGGTCGCCCTCGAGGAACATCCCTACCAGCTTGCGGTCGACCCCGGTCTCCCGGAGGTTCTCCAGGGCCGCCTTGCCCAGGTAGTCCTGAGTCTGTGGCTCCACCAGCCTTTCCATGCCGCTGATGTGGAATGGGGTGTCGTCGATTGTCATGTCTGACCCGTAGTTGAAGATACCGGCCTCGATTCGCCGGGCCTCGCATGGGGCGATGGGGCGGATCTCGAACTCCTCGCCTGCTGCGGCGACCGCGTCCCACACCGATCCACCAACGCGGTGGTCGAGGACGTTGATCTCGAAGCCGGGGATGGCGGTCCAGCCGGTTCGGCTGATCACGACCGGACTCCCCGCGATCTCGAACTCTCCGAGCCAGTAGTACTTGATGTCGTAGATCCCCGATCCGACCAGCTTCTCGAGAGTCCGCGCTGCGAGCGGGCCCTGAACCTGCATCGGATGCACATCGGGCAAGGTCACTTCGGCATCGAAGCGCCCCGCGGCCACACCGAGGGCATAGAGGCCTGCATCGGAGTCCGCCAGCTGCATCCACCACCGGTTCTCGCCGACGTGGAGGAGCACCGGGTCGTTGACGATTCCGCCGTCGGGGGCGATCACCGGCATGTACTTGCCCTGACCCACTGCACACCGAGTCAAGTCACGGCACGTGATGTAGTCGACGAGCCGGTCGGCGTCGGGACCACTGACCTCAACGGTGCGCTCCACGCCAACATCCCACATGGTGACCCCATTGACCAGAGCCCAATATTCGACGTCCGGGTCGTCGTAATAGGCGGGGAGGTACATGTGGTTGTAGATGTCATATGCCGAGCACCCGGCAGCCAGGGTCGAATCGAAAAAGGGTGACCTCCGATACCAGGGGCCGAAGTAGAGCGTCGTGCTCTTCTCCAGCATCTCGCGACGTTCGTTGGCCAATGCTCCTCCTCGTTTACTGAACGGCCGTTCAACTCTAGGAGCCGGCCATCCGCCGGAGACCGTCAGCCGGAAACAGGTCTGATCGAGAAGCGGGCCGCGGCGCTCATCACCGCGTCCGCGATCCGGCCCACGTCGGCGGTTGCGGGAAACCGGTAGGACGGGCCATGGACATGGATCGCCCCCAGTGCCCGGCCACCATTGGCCAGAACGGGCGCGGCGACGGAGTTGATTCCCTCGGCGAACTCCTCGCGGATCCAGAAATGGCCGGTTTCACGGATCTCGGCCAGCCGTTCACGAATGGCCGCCGGGGCGACGACAGTCTTCGGGGTGTAGGCCTCGAGCGAGCGGCTCAGATACCGGTCGACCTCCTCCGCCGGCCAGTGTGCCATCACGCACAGCCCGGATGGCCCGACGTGCATGGGCACCGTGAGACCGGAGTAGTCCCGGACCTGGACCGGGTTGGGACTCTCCACCTGGGCCATGTATTGCATGGTGTAACCGGTGGGCACGCTGAATCCGGCCGCTTCCTCGAGCTGGCCGGCTAGCCAAGTCAGGTGCGGTTGAACCGAGGTGGCGAGGGCCGCGGTGGCGTCGATGGCCCCAGCCAGCTCCACGAGCCCCACACCGATGGAATACACGGTGCCGTCGGCCCGTCGAGTCACGGCTCCCTGATCCTCGAGGCTGGACAGCATTCGAGCCACCGTGGACTTGGGGAGGCCGATGCGCGAGGCGAGATCGGTGATCCCAGATGGCTGTACCGCGAGCGCCTTCAGGACCTGAAACGCCCGATCGATCGACTGCACCGCCATCAGACGCCTCTTTCCAGCATCTTCCGGTGCCATTCGGCGGTTGAGGCCACCTGGTTGAAAGTGAACAAGTGGACCCCGCTCAGCCCGTGACTGTCTGCGGCGGCAGCCAGCGCTCGAACCGGGCGGTCGGGACGGTATCTGCCGGGGCGGATCAGACGGAATAGACCCCGATTCTTGGACAGGTACCTGATCGAGTCCCCGACTCCGATCTTGGCTGACATTTTGAGCAGTTGGGCAGGCTGGACGGCACCGGGGACCCCCACCTTGATCGGGAGCGTTACCCCCTCGTCACGAACCGTCCCGACCCAGCCGAGGATTGTCTTCGCGCTGAAGCACATCTGGGTCACGAGATACGTGGCGTACGCCTGCTTGTCGAGCAGGGCCTGGCGAAGCCGGTCCTCGGGGATCGCTGGATGGCCCTCCGGGTAACCGGTGATCCCTATCTCGAGAAAGGGATGGCCGAGGTCGGCGAGGTCGCGAAGCAAGGAGCCGGCGTCGAAGTACTCGCCGTGCGGGTCGCCATCGCCGCCGGTCACGAACACTTGGGTGACCCCTGCTCCGTCCAGCCTCTTGATGATCGAAGCCAGGCCCTTTCGATTCTCCACCGATCGGGCAGAGATGTGGGGGACGGCACGGAAACCCGCATCTTGAAGTCGGATGGCCAACTCGACGGTCGCATCCATCCCCTTGGAGGGGGAAGCCGTGACCGAAACCGTGGAGCCGGGAGACAGAGGAGCTACCAGGTCGATGGCACCTTTCAGGGGGACGATCTCGAAGTCGGCCCTATTCAGAAACGAATTCAGGTTGCTCTCTGCCATGCCTTCAGACATCCGAGTCGGGGAAGGAGGCCTTGCGGGCGTCCACCCACTCCGTGAGCTCTGCTTCGATCGCCTCGTCGAGTGGGGGTGCCTCGTACTCGGAGAGCTTCTGTCGCCACATGACGTGGGCTCGGGCCGGGGCCTCGGTGGAGCCGGCTTCCAGCCATTGCTCGAAGCTGTTGTTGTCCGCGGCTGCGCTTCGCCAGAACGCGCTCTCGAAGTTGGCCAGAGTGTGAGCGTTGCCCAGGAAATGCTGCCCCGGAGGATTGTCGAGAAGTGCGTCCAGCGCCTGTCCGTTCTCGGAGAGGTCGACCCCGCCGAGCATGGTCTCCGCCATAGAGGCCTGGTCGGCGTCGAGGATGAACTTCTCATATCCCATGACCAGCCCGCCTTCGAGCCACCCCGCGGTGTGCAGCACGAAGTTGACCCCGGCCATGAGGGTCGGGAAGAAGGTGGCCGCGGACTCGTAGGCCGCCTGATAATCGGGAGTCTTGGCGGCGGTGAGGTTTCCTCCGCTTCTGAAGGGGACACCGAGCCGCCGGGCGAGGGCGGCCATCACGAAGAGCATCATCGCCGGCTCCGGGGTCCCGAAGGTGGGCGCTCCGGACTGCATCGAGATCGAGGAGGCAAAGGAGCCGAACACCACCGGAGAACCGGGCCTCACCATCTGGCAGAAGGCCATACCCGCCAATGCCTCGGCGAGGGTCTGGGTCGCGGTGCCGGCCACAGTGACCGGTGCCATCGCCCCGGCCAGTATGAAGGGCGTGATGAGACAGGCCTGGTTGTTCTCGGCGTAGACCTTGGCCGAGCCCAGCATGTTGAAGTCCCAGCTCATCGGGCTGTTGGCGTTGCACAGCGAGAGCAGCACGGTCTTGCCCGCCTTGGCCTCGCCACCGAAGAGGATATCGACCATGTCGACGGTGTCCTGGGCCCGTTCCGGAGCGGTGACCGATCCCATGAACGGCTTGTCGTGGTTCCTGATGTGGGCGAAGACCATGTCGAAATGTCGTTTGTTCACCGGAAGGTCGACCGGCTCGCAGAGTGTCCCTCCGCCGTGGTGGAGAGCTGGGGTCATTTGTGTCAGCCTTGCGAAATTCTCGAAGTCCCCGATGGTTGCGTAGCGCCGGCCACCCTCGAGGTCTCGTACGAAGGGCGACCCGTAGGCCGGGGCGAAGACCACGTGTGGATCGCCGATCACCACGTCGTGGGCGGGGTTGCGGGCATGCTGGGTGAAGGTGGGGGGAGCCGTGGTGAGCAGCGATCGGGCGAGGCCTTGGGGGAATCTGACCCGGGTCTCGGCTACGTCGCAACCGGCATCACGGAAGATGTCGAGGGCCTCCGGGTAGTTGACGACTTCGATGCCGACCTGCTCCAGCAGCTTCTCCGCGTTGGCCTCGATCAGGGCCAGCCCTTCCTCGCCCATCACCTCCGCCGGTGCCAGCTTTCGGGTGAGGAACGGCACCGAGTCGATGGCCCGTGCGGTGCGCTCCGCCTGGCGGGCCGCTCGACCACCGCGACGTCCCGATTGTTCCATGATGTGGTACCAGACTACATCATGGAACAGCGGCTGGGGAAGGCTCAGCCCGGGCCCGGTGCCCGCGAACGTCGCCCACGCCGGGTGCCCACGGTCGTCGGCGCCGGGAGATCCACCACTGTCGAGAGCTTGGGATAGGGATCGGTCTTGTGGGGAATTGCGAGGGCTGCCACAAAATGCTCCTGGAAGCGGGGCTCGACCGCGGTCTCCACCTTCTCGATCCGGGTGGCCACCTCTTCGATCTCGGTGCGGGCCACTGCGGAGAGCAGGGCGATCATCGCGCCCACCCCCGCCGCGTTTCCCGCGGCGGAAACCTGATCCAGGTCGCAGTCGGGGATGAGCCCCAGGATCATGGCGTACTTGGGATCGATGTGACTCCCGAATGCCCCTGCCAGCCGGATCTCTGCGACCGAGTCCACCCCGTAGTGATCCATCAACAGCTTCGCCCCGGCGTGGAGGGCGGCCTTGGCCAGTTGCACCGCCCGTACGTCGGCCTGGGTCACCTCGACCCTGGGCTCGGAGCAGAGCACATAGGAGAAGGTGCGCTCGGAAGACACCACCCGCTCGGTTCTCCCATCGTTTTCTCGCGCCGATATCGACCCAGGGGTCGATATCGGCGCGACAGAACCGGGGTTGGGCGGCGTGATGACCCCGTCGCCATCGATGACGCCGGCGAGGAAGAGCTCGGCAATCGCCTCGATGATCCCGGAGCCGCAGATCCCGGTTACGGATGCATAGTCGAAGCCTTCCTCGTCGGACCATTTCTCCTCGCCAATGACGGAGAACCGCGGCTCGAGTGAGGACCGATCGATGCGCACTCGTTCGATCGCTCCCGGAGCCGCACGCTGCCCCGACGAGATTTGCGCACCCTCGAATGCCGGCCCGGTGGGGCTCGACGCAGCGAGCAGCCGATCCTTGTTTCCCAAGACCAACTCCGCGTTGGTACCGACGTCCACCAGCAGCTGCAGGCGGTCCTGGCGATGCGGGCCCTCGGAGAGGACCGCCCCGGCGGCATCCGCCCCGACGTGCCCGGCAATGCAGGGCAGGGTGTAGACCATCGCGCCGGGGCTGACGTCGATGCCCAGGTCGGTTGCCGGCGTGCTCAAGGCCGACGTCGTCACCAGTGCGAACGGGGCTGTGCCCAGCTCACGCGGATCGAGGCCGAGCACCAGATGGTGCATGATCGGGTTTCCGACGAGAGCGAGCTCGAGCACGTCCGCCCGTTCCATGTCTGCATCGGCCACCAGCTCACCGACCAGGTCGTCGATCGCCTGGCGAACGACCTTGGTGAGCTGCGACGCTCCGCCCTCGTTCATCATCACGTACGAGACCCGGCTCATCAGGTCCTCGCCGAAGCCGATTTGAGGGTTCATCCGGCCCACCGACGCCAGCACCGCACCGGTCATGAGATCGCAGAGGTGCCCGGCGATGGTGGTCGACCCGACGTCGAACGCCACCCCGAGCGCCAGATCTCGAAAACCGGGCCAGATCGCGATCAGGTCGCTCTCATGGCGCACCGCCACGGTGACCGCCCAGTGCCCCTCGCGGAGCGCCTGCTGCAACTCCGGAAGGACCACAGGAGCTATGCGGAGCCCCTGGAGGTCCCATTGGTCGGCAAGCGCGCGGATGAGGCGCTCGAGGTCGCCGGTAGGGCTGGCCAGATCGGGCTCGGCGACCTCGACGTAGTGGAGTCGGATGACTGGATCGACGGGCAGGGCAGACACCCCCGCACGTTTCCGGATCACTTGCCGATGGACCTGGCTGTCCGGGGGCACGTCGATGACAACGTCATCGAGGATCTGAGCCGCACAACCAAGCCGGTGCCCGGCGACGAGCGGCCGCCGCCCCTGGTAGTCGGTCTCTGTGGGGCCTGGCTCCGAGAGCCGGTCAGGCCTGGCCTCGATCCCGGGTCGGCTGCCGAGGACGACCTGGCATCGGCCGCAAATTCCCCGACCCCCGCACACCGAGTCGAGGTCAACCCCCAGAACGCGGGCGGCATCGAGGACCGAAGTCCCATCGGGGAACGACCCCCTTCTCCCCGACGGGGTGAAGGTCACCTGCCGGGTCATGGTCGCTCAGCCGCGTCGGCGGCGGTTCTCACGACGTCGGCCCTCGTCTCCGGCGGCCAAAGGCTCCCTGTAGGTCTTGATCCAGGTCACACAATTCGGGTCGTTCCCGTTGAGGACATCAGCAGCCAGGATCGCCTGGCGGATCTCCACTTCCAAAGGGTTGGTGATCGCCGATGTCATTCCCGCCCCGATCGCCATTGCCAGGAAGGCGGCACTGATCCCGGCTCGATTTGGGAGCCCGAAGCTGATGTTGGACGCCCCGCAGGTCGTATTCACCCCGAGCTCGTCCCTCAGCCTTCGCACCAGGTGGAATACCTGGCGGCCTGCGGTGGCCATGGCACCGATCGGCATCACCAGTGGGTCGACCACGACGTCGGCAGGCGGGATCCCGTGGTCGGAGGCCCGGCCGACGATCTTCTTCGCAACTTCGAACCGGACGTCGGGGTCCTCGGAGATCCCGGTCTCGTCGTTGGAGATCGCAACCACGGCCGCGCCGTGCCTGGCAACCAGGGGAAGAACCCTCTCCAGGACCTCGTCTTCACCGGTAACCGAGTTGACCAGCGGTTTTCCCTGGTAGGCGGTCAACCCGGCCTCGAGAGCCTCGACGATCGAGGAGTCGATGGACAGGGGGACATCGGTCAGGGACTGGACCAGGTTGATCGCCCTCGCCAGCATTGCCGGCTCGTCGGCGAGGGGAATCCCGGCGTTGATGTCGAGCATCTGGGCGCCCGCCTCAACCTGACGCACCGCGTCGGCCTCCACCCGGGAGAAGTCCCCCCGTTTCATCTCCTCGGCCAGGAGCTGCCGTCCAGTGGGGTTGATTCTCTCTCCGATGAGGACGAACGGCCGGTCGAACCCGATCACGACCTCCCTGGTCGGCGAGGAGAGCACCGTGTCGGTCATCTGGTGCCACCTCCCGCGGCGAGGTCGTTGAGCGTCTCTGAGTCGAACTCGGCATCGATGCGGGCCGCTTCCGCCTCGACCACCGCCTCCAGGTCCTCACTGCAGGGCCTGGTCTCTCGAACCCACTCCGCCAGGTACTCGTCTGTCCCGAAGAGCCCGGCGTACATGGCGGCGCGGTCGATCGCCACCTGGAACCGGGCTGACAGCTCGCGCTTTGCGGTCTCTCTGCCGTTGCGCGCCACGACCTGAGCCGGGATCTCGCGCCACCGGATGATGGTGAGCTCCGGGCCCGCGACCCTCGGGCTCATACCGGCACCTTCCGGGCCACCTCGACCAGGGTCGAACCCAACTCCCCGTAGCCGCCCGGCCGGTGCTCGAAGGTGAGCCCAAGACGGCTTGCGGCCGATCCGGCCGCTGCAATCAGCTCAGGCGTTGCCACCTGGGACAGATAGACGACCCGCCGGTAATTGCAGAAATACTGGTCGCGTAGCTCCGGCCACCGGTCGAGGCCGAGCCCGGCCCACACCAACCGATCGAACTGACGCACGAGGAAGTCGGTGAGATAGAACGTGCCCGGCTCTGCGACCTGCAGGCCGGCAAAGACCGCCGGGGTGGCGTAGAACTCGTAACAATGGGCACCGGGGAGACGCTGGATCCCCCGCTCTTCGAGCACTCTGTCGAGGAGGCCGCCGGTGCCACAGTCAGCGTAAGCAACAAACACGCTGGCGTAGCGCATCGCGGCACTGTCGAGTCGCTCTGCGATGGCATCGGGTATCAGATCCGGCGTGTTGTGCAGCGTTGCCGGGAGGCATTCCAGGTCGACCCAGTCCAACGAGTTGAGCTCGACGACACTCTGGATCTCGCGGGCCAGTGCGCCACACGCGATCACCAGCAGGCGGTCGTCACTCCTCATTGATCCTCACCCGAGGTCAGACGGCGGGCCAGCACCAGCGCTTCGGCGGTCTCGGCGGCGACTGCAGCATCCCGGCAGTAGGCGTCGGCCCCGATCGCCTTGCCGAACTCCTCGTTGAGGGGCGCTCCGCCAACCATCACGATGTACTGGTCGCGGATGTTTTTCTCTTTCAAGGAGTCGATCACCACTTTCATGTAGGGCATGGTGGTGGTGAGCAGTGCCGACATCCCCAGGATGTCCGGCTTGTGCTCGTCGAGCGCGGCGATGAACTCGTCGGCATCGGTGTTGATTCCGAGATTGATCACCTCGAATCCCGAGCCTTCCAGCATCATGGCCACCAGGTTCTTCCCGATGTCATGGATGTCGCCCTTGACGGTGCCGATGACCACTTTGCCGATGGTGGTGGCCCCGGTCTCGGCGAGGAGGGGCCGCAAGATCTCCATGCCCGCCTTCATCGCATTGGCTGCAAGCAGGACCTCGGGGACGAAGAGGATCCCGTCGCGAAAATCGATACCAACGATCCTCATCCCCTCGACCAGGGCGTCGTTGAGGACGGCCTGGGCGTCCCAACCCCGGTCGAGGAGGATTCGGGTCCCCTCGGCGATCTCCTCGGCCAGGCCGTCGTAGAGGTCGTCGTGCATCTGTGACACGAGGTCGGCGTCGGAGAGTGAATTCAGATCTAGCTCATCGTCAGGCATCGGCCCTCCTGGCCTGTTCCACGATGCGGTCGCGTGCTATATGTTGGAACATTAGTCTCCCCCCATCATGGAGTCGATGGGGAAGCCATCATTGGTCGATCTGTAAGTGAGGTCTCGAAGTGAGTGATGTCCCCACCCACGCCAACGTCGTCGTGATTGGCGCCGGAATCGTGGGCAACTCGGTGGTCGGCCATCTCGCCGAGTTGGGGTGGCGCGACATCGTCCAGATCGACAAGGGGGCATTGCCCAATCCCGGAGGCTCCACGGGCCACGCCTCAAACTTCATCTTCCCTGTGGACCACAACAAAGAGATGGCGATGCTCACCCTCGACAGCCAGCGCCAGTACGAGGAGATGGGGGTAAACGTCACCTGTGGCGGTCTCGAGGTGGCCCGCACCGAGGCCCGCATGGAGGAGCTGCGACGGCGGATGGGCTCGGCGCACAACTGGGGAGTCGAAGCGCAACTGGTCTCGCCGGCGGAGATCAAGGAGCTGGTCCCTTTCATCAACGAGGAGATCCTGCTCGGGGGTTGTTATTTCCCCACGGTTTCGGCCGTCGACTCGCTTCGGGCGGGAACCCTGTTTCGGGAACGGGCCCAGGAGCTCGGGGCCCTGCAAATCATGGCCAGCACCGAGGTCGTTGCCATCGAGACCGATCGAGGGCGGGTGACCGGAGTCGTGACCGACAAGGGGCGGATCGAGGCTGAATACGTGATGATCGCCTGCGGAGTGTGGAGCCCTCGGATTGCCCGGATGGCGGGCGCCACCATCCCGCTGACCCCGGCGGTACACCAGATGATCGATGTCGGCCCGATCCCCGTCCTCCAGGAGTCGGGTAAGGAGCTGGCCTTCCCAATCGTCCGGGACATGGACACCTTCATGTACGAGCGGCAGACGTCAGGATCGATGGAGGTCGGGTCCTATGCCCATCGTCCGATCTTCCATTCCCCGGACGAGATCCCGTCGATAGCCGCAGCCCGTCTCTCGCCGACCGAACTGCCGTTCACGCCGGACGACTTCGATCCCCAGCTCGAGGACGCCTTGGAGCTGATGCCGGAAATCCTGTCGGCGGCGGAGGTGAAGTACGCGATCAACGGCTTGCTCTCACTGACCCCCGACGCGATGCCCCTCATCGGGGAGACGGTGGAGGTCCGCAACCTGTGGTCGGCGGCGGCGATCTGGATCAAGGAGGGCCCGGGCACCGCGCGGGCGGTCGCCGAATGGATGACCCAGGGCTACCCCGAGCTCGATCCCCATGCCTCCGACATCGCCCGCTTCTACCCCTACGCCCGTGCCGATCACCACGTGAGGGCTCGGTGTGCCGAGCATTTCAACAAGACATACGGGATCGTCCATCCTCGGGAGCAGTGGGCCTCGGAGCGGGACAAGCGCCTGTCCCCGGTCCACTCCAGGACACTTGACCTGGGAGCGGTCTATTTCGAGGCCGGCGGATGGGAGCGGCCGCATTGGTATGAGTCCAATGCTGCCCTCCTCGACCACTACGAGGTGGAAGACCGCCCCCACGAATGGGACCGCCGGTGGTGGTCGCCGATCCAGAGCGCCGAGCACCTGGCGATGCGGGAGCGGGTAGGGATAGTCGACCTCGCGCCGTTCGTGATCTTCGACTTCACCGGGCCTGGGGTGGTCGACTACATCCAGACGATGACGGTGAACAACGCCGACGTCGAGGTCGGCCGCTCGGTGTACACCCCTCTTCTCACCGAGGCCGGCGGCTTCAAGGCCGACCTCACCATGCTCCGCCTCGGGGAGGAGCACTACCGGGTTATCACCGGCGCATTCGATGGGCCCAGAGACAAGCACTGGTTTTCCCGTCACCTTCCCGAAGACGGATCCGTCCAGTTGGCGGACCTCACCTCGGCCTTCACCACGATCGGCGTCTGGGGCCCGGAGGCCCGAAACCTGGTGCAGTCGATGACCGAGGCCGACGTATCCAACGAAGCATTCCCTTACGGGAGCACGAAGGAGGCCTATTTCGGCTCGATCAATGCTCGCCTGTTCCGCATCTCGTATGTCGGGGAGCTGGGATGGGAGTTCTACGTGCCCACCGAGGCCGGGCGCCCGATGTGGGACCGGCTCTGGGAGGCCGGCCAGGACTTCGGGGTGGTCGCTGTCGGCGCCGGGGTCTACGGGACCACCGGGCGCCTGGAGAAGGGCTACCGGCTAATGGGGAACGAGTTGGAGAGCGGGTACAACCCGGTCGAGGCAGGGCTGGCCCGTCCCCGGGTCAAGAGTCACGACTTCATCGGCAAGGAGGCCTATCTCGCTGCCAGGGAACTAGAGCCTGCGGGAATCCTGTGCACGCTGACCGTTGAGGACCACATGTCGGCCCGCGATGGGGTCAAGCGGTACCCGACAGGTGGCGAGCCGATCACCGAACCGTCTGGAGGCCGGATCGTCGACCCCAGGGGCCGTCCCTCATACGTGACCAGCGCCGGCGCCGGGCCCTCGGTTGGCAAATTCCTGCTCATGGCCTATCTGCCCCCCGAGCATGCCGTGGTCGGAGACGACCTGGCAGTGATGTACATGAACGAGCTCTACCCGGTGAAAGTTGCGGTTGCGGGCTCGACTCCCATCTTCGATCCCGATGACATCCGGATGAAGGGTTGAGAATCCTCGTCTGCGTGAAAAGGGTGCCCGCCCCAGGTGCCCGCATCGTCCTCACCGCCGATCAACGGGCGGTCGACGGCAGGCATCTCCCCTTCACCGTCAGCCCGCACGAGGAGTGCGCCGTTGAAGAGGCGGTTCAGATCAAAGAGTCTCTGGGGGGCACCGTCACTGTCATGACCCTGGGCCCGGCCGATGCCGAGGAACAGCTCAGATATGCGATCTCGGTGGGGGCCGACGAGGCGGTCCTACTGGCAACCGGTGGAGGGGATTGGGACCCGCAAGCCACGGCCATGGCGCTCACGGGCGAGATCGCCGATTTGGAGGAGAACGGTGGCCGGTTCGACCTGATCCTGTTCGGAAACGAGTCCGCCGATTCCGGAGGCTTCCAGGTCGGGATCCGAGTGGCTCGAGGCCTCGGCCGGCCGGTGATCAGCGGGATCAAGGGCATCGACTTCGAGGGGGAGAACCTGGTCGCCAGGCGGGAGACAGGCGACGGTTTTGAGGTCTATAGGCTCCCGTTGCCCGCGGTGGTGGCGGTGAAGGAGGGGATAAACCTTCCGCGTTATCCGACGCTGCCCTCGAGGCTCAAGGCGAGAAAGGCGGAGCTGGAAATCACCCCGGTCACCGCCGAGCCCGGCGGTCTTCAGATGATCACCCTGTCGACACCGGCAGAGGTAGGGAGCACGACAACGGTGCTGGGCGCAGGCACGGAAGCGGCGCCGACAGTCGTCGACCTCTTTGAAGAGCTGGGGCTGCTGTGAGCGAGGTGCTGGTCTTCCTCGAGCATGAGGGAGGCGTCCCGCTCGAGACCTCGATGCAAGCCGTAGCCATGGCCCAAGATGTCGGCGACGTGAGCTCGGTGAGTGTTGGCGAGTGCTCAATCGGCGGGATGACCCGAAGGCTCACGATCGAGCATCCACTGCTCTCCGACTACGCCCCGGAGGCGATCGGGGAGGCCCTCAGCCAGCTAGCCCGATCCAGGCAACCGATCGCGGTGTTTGCGGGCGGGACGGAGCGGGGCAACGAGGTGATGGCCCACGTGGCGGCGATCCTCGACCTGCCGCTGGCGGTGAACGTCACTTCCGTTCGGCCCAGCGACGACCACTGGGACCTGACCCGGATTCGGTGGGGGGGTAGCCTGCTCGAGGAGGCCACGTTGACCGGCCCGATCGAGCTCGTCACGGTTGCTCCTCACTCCATCAGCGCGGCCATTGCAGGCGAGCCGGGACCGACCGAGGTCTTCACTCCCGAGCTCGACGACCAGCTGGCACGCACCCGGGTCGTCGAGCGAGTGACCAAATCGACCGGTATCGGCCTGACCACGGCTCCGGTCGTTGTCAGCGGGGGTCGGGGAGTGGGCTCCGCCGAGGGCTTCGCCATCCTCGAGGAGCTTGCCGGGCTCTTGGGCGGGGCCGTGGGGTGCTCCCGGGTGGTGACCAACAACGGGTGGCGCCCCCACTCCGATCAGGTCGGGCAGACCGGGACCAGGGTCGCTCCAAATCTCTACGTCGCCTGTGGGATCTCGGGGGCGATACAGCACTGGGTGGGGATGATGGCCTCGAAGAAGGTGCTGGCGATCAACAACGATCCCGAGGCTCCGATGGTGACTAAGGCCGACTACGCGGTGATCGGCGACTTGCACCCGGTGCTCGAAGCGGTGGTCGCCGAGGTGAAGCGGCGGAAGGGGCTCTAGCTCACCACAGGGAGCCGGCCGACACCCGGAGGTCTTCCATGGTGATCCCGTTGGCGGCCTCGCTGCACAGGAACAGCGCAAGGCCACCGATCTCGGTCGGTGAGATCAGACGTCCCTGGGGGTTCGACTTCTCCACGTCCGAGATGTATTCCTCGCCGGAGCGATGTTCCTGCTTCTCGGCGATATCGGTCATCCACTCCCGACCGAACGAGGTGTCGACCCAAGTGGGGCTGATCGCATTGCAGGTGACACCGTGCGGCGCTCCCTCCAGGGCGACACATCGGGTGAGGCCGACGACGCCAGCCTTCGATGCGCAGTAGGCGCCTGACGTGACCGCTCCCACGGTGGCCGCAGTGGAGGCGATGTTGACGATCCGGCCCCATTTGCGCTCGATCATCGCGGGCAGGACCTGCTTGATGGCGCGATAGGTCCCTGTGAGGTTGACATCGATCACCTTGGCCCACAAAGCATCGGAGTGGCCGACGATGGTCTGCTCGGCGGTGATCCCGGCTGCGTTGGCCAGGATGTCCACCTTCCCGAACCGGTCGACGGTGGATTCGTAGAAGCCGGCCACCGACTGGTCCGAGGTGACATCGAGATTCACACCGAGTGACTCGACACCTTCTTTGGCGATCATGGACAACGCGTGGTCCATCTGCTCCTGGCCCGGCATGTGGACCACTTCGCCCTCGGTCCTGGTGCCGCCGGCGAGCAGGGAACCGATGCTGACGCTGGCTCCCTCGGAGGCGAACGCAAGTGCCATCGCCAGGCCCATCCCCGAAGCCCCACCAGTCACCATCGCGGTCCTGCCCGCCAGAAATCCGTCCGCCATTGTCTGTTCACCTCACTCTTGTTGGTCCGACAAAACGGGAAACGAAGAGGATGTCCGTCTAATAAGGCGCTTCGACGTCGCCCATCTCCACGTACACGCTCTTCACCTGGGTGTAGTGCTCGATGGTGACGAGGCTGTTCTCCCGGCCGATCCCGGACTGCTTGTAGCCGCCGAATGGCATCTCGATCGGGGTGATGTTGTAGTTGTTGATCCAAGTGGCCCCGGCCTCGAGTCGGGCCACCACCCGGTGGGCGCGCTGTACGTCCCTGGTGAAGACCCCTGCCGCCAGGCCGTACGCCGTGTCGTTGGCCCTGGCGATGACGTCGTCCTCGTCGCGGAAGGTGAGCACCGCCATCACCGGTCCGAAGATCTCTTCCTGGACGATCGACATCTCGTCGGTGCAGGCATCGAAGACGGTGGGCTCTACGAAATATCCGGCTTCGAGCGCCGGGTCGGAGGGGCGCCCGCCGCCAATGACCAGTCGGGCACCGGCCGCCATGCCGGCCTCGATGTAACCCAGGACCTTTTCCATGTGCTCCTTGGAGATGAGAGCGCCGACATGGGTGTCGGGGTCCATCGGGTCCCCGATCTTCATCTTCGAAGTGCGGGTGACCAACCGCTCCAGGAACTCCTCGTGGATCTCCTCGTGGACGAACACCCGGGTTCCGTTGGAGCAGATCTCGCCTTGGGTGTAGAAGTTGGCCATCAGTGCCGCCGACACCGCGTTGTCGAGGTGGGCGTCGTCGAAGATGATCAGCGGGCTCTTGCCGCCGAGCTCCAGGGTGACGTGTTTCAGTGTTGCCGCGGCGTTGGCCATTACGATCTTTCCGGTGCCCACCTCCCCGGTGAGCGAGACCTTGGCCACTCCGGGATGGGCGACCAGCGCCTCCCCGGTTCGATGGTCCCCCTGAACAACGTTGAACACCCCATCGGGGAGGCCGGCCTCGGTATAGACCTCGGCGAGCGCGAGCGCCGTGAGCGGGGTGAGCTCGGCGGGCTTGAACACCATGGAGTTGCCACAGGCCAGGGCGGGGCCGGATTTCCAGCAGGCGATCTGGACCGGGTAGTTCCAGGCTCCGATCCCGGCGCAGACACCGAGCGGCTCCCTGCGGGTGTACGCCCAGGCCTTGCCGAGATCGAAGGTCTCGCCGTGGATGGACGCCGCCAGACCTGCGAAGTACTCGATGGCGTCGGCCCCAGAGAGAACGTCGACGGCGACTGCCTCCTGCCAAGGCTTGCCCGTGTCGAGCACCTCGAGGCGGGCGATCTCCTCGTTCCGCTCCCGAAGCAGACCGGCGGCGCGGTTGAGGATCCGGCCCCGCTCGGCGCCGGAGACCTGACGCCATGTCTCGAAGCCCTCACGTGCCGACGCGACGGCACGGTCGACGTCGGCAGGCCCCGCATGCTGGACCGAGGTGATCACCTCGCCGGTGGCGGGGTTGATGGTGTCGAAGGTCTCACCCGAGGTGGCGTCCTGGTATTCGCCACCGATATAGAGCCTTTGTTCCGGCATTCCCATGGATCTGACGCTAGCTCCGTCTTGTCAGTGCGCCGCCACCGGGGGCTGGAGCCTGGCAGCCCATGCCTGGGTGAGTCGATCGAGGATGATCGCCATGACGGTGATGGCGAATGCGACCTCGAAGCCGAGCCCGGTCAGGTTCCGGGTGACGACTCGGACGGTCTCGAATCCCAACGCCCCGCCCCCGACCAGCCCGGCGATGATCACCATGGCAAGGACCATCATGATGACCTGGTTGACAGCGGCCATGATCGTCGGGGCGGCGAGGGGGATCCTCACCCCGAACATGGTCTGGCGAGGGGTGGCCCCGAACGTCTGTGACGCCTCCACACTCTCCTCTGGCACCTCCCGAATGCCGAGTGCGGTGATCCGGATCCCGGGGACGATGGCGTAGAGCACCGCGGCGATGATCCCCGGGACCTGACCGAGGGTGAAGAGCAGCACCACCGGGATGATGAAAACGAACGAAGGGATGGTCTGCAAGGCGTCGAGGATCGGGCTCAGGACGGCATCGACCCGGGGGTTTCGCCCGGCCCAGATACCGACCGGGATCGCGATCGCAACCGAGATGACGACCCCTGCCACTACCTGGGTCAGGGTCTGCAGAGAGAGCTCCCACATCCCGATCAAGCCGACATAGAGCAGGGCCAACCCTGCGAACAGGGCTAGGCCCACTCCCTTGAGCCGCCAACAGAGATACGCCGTCACAAAGATCAGGACCGGCCATGCCACGGTGCCCACCAGGAAGTCACGGACCGGGATCATGAGCCCGGCCACGATGAAGTCGTTCACCGGACGTGTGATGAAGGAGAGATTGTCCCGCCCCCAGAGCACGAAGTCGTCGATCGGGGCGAAGAGGCTGACGTCCCAGACGGCGGGAAAATCGACCCAACCGAAGACTCGACCGACCACGACGGCGCCGGCGACAACGGCAAGAGAAATGGTGATGTAACGGCGGGATGCGGGTCGGGTGCGATCGGCGAAGGCGAATGAGCGGCTGACACGGTCGAGAACGATGGCGATGGCGACGATCGCCAACCCGGCAGCAAGGGCTCGCCCGGTAGAACGCTTGGTGAGGCCGTCGAGCACTTCCTGGCCCAGACCCCCGGCGCCGACCAGGCTGGCGATGACCACGATCCCCAGGGCCATCATGATCGTCTGATTGATCCCGGTCATGATCGAGGGCATCGCCATCGGCAGCTGCACCTTGAACAGGGTTTGCCGGCGGGTGGATCCGAACATCTGCGCCGCTTCCACCGACTGACGGGAGACTCCCTGGATCCCGAGTGTCGTGAGCCGCACCGCTGGGGGCAGGGCATAGATGATGGTGGCGATGGTGGCCGGAACCCTGCGGATCCCGAAGAAGAGAACGATCGGGATGAAATAGACCGGTGCCGGGATGGTCTGCATCGCGTCGAGGAAAGGTCGGATCACGCGCTCGACACGTGAAGATCGAGCGGCCCAGACCCCTAGTGGGATGCCGATCGCGAGGCTGATCAGGACCGCGATGGTCATCAGGGACAGGGTCTGCATCGTCGACTCCCAGAGGCCGATCAATCCGGGATAGACCATGGCCAGGGTGGCGATGACAGCTGTCTTCAGATCGCCGGAGCGGAAGATCACCAGGAAAATGGACAATGGCAGCACGAACCACGGAAGCCACAGCAGGAACGACTCGATCGTGGTCAATCCCCACTCGATCGAGGAGGAGACAGGGATGAAGAACGCGGTGAACACGGGATGAACCTGGCGGTTGGCCCGCACCCAGTCGCGGAATTGATCTATCGGGTCCGAGAACACGGTGTCCCATAGCGCCGGGAAGGCCTCGGATCGTGCCAGCCACTGCAGCAGGACTACGCCGACGATGAGGCCGATCCACACCGATCGGATCCGAAGGCGGCCCGATCTGCCATCGGTCAGGATCATCTCCGAGGACTTCCAGGGCTGGAGGATCCCGGTCATTTCTCGGGTTCTATTGCCTCGGCCACCGCATCACGGTCCAGCACCCCGACCCGCTTCCCCTGCTCGTCTTCAACCGAGATCTCGGATGAGTCGTGGAGGAGCGCGGGCAGCACCGTCTCGATGGTGTCGTCGAGTTGCACCGTCTGGCCGTTGGGGGCTCCATTCCCGGGCTTCATCACCGCGGCTGCGGTGAGCACCTTGACCTTGGGGATCTCCTTGGTGAACTCTCGGACGTAATCCGTGGCCGGATCGGTGATCAGCTCGAACGCCGTCCCCACCTGGTCGAAGGCGCCGTCCTTCATGATCGCGATCCGATCCCCGAGCTTGATCGCCTCGGCGAAATCGTGGGTGATGAAGACGATTGTGCGCTGCAGATTCTGCTGGAGCCGGATTAACTCGTCCTGCATGTCGCGCCTGATCAAGGGGTCGAGAGCCGAGAATGGCTCGTCGAAGAAAAGGATCTCGGGATCGACAGTGAGCGCCCTGGCCAAGCCCACCCGCTGTTGCATTCCTCCCGAGAGTTGTTGCGGGAAGTAGTGCTCACACCCTTTGAGGCCGACGACCTCGAGCACCTTGGTGGCTCGCTCGTAGCGCTCAGCCTTCTCGACTCCCTGCACTTCCAGGCCGTAGGCGGCGTTGTCGATCACCCGGCGATGCGGGAAGAGCCCGAAGTGCTGAAAAACCATCGACATCTTGTGGCGCCGCACCTCGCGGAGCTGTTGCTCGCCCATGGCCGTCAGCTCCTCGCCGTCGAGGTAGACCTGGCCCCTGGTCACGTCGTTGAGCCGGGAGACGCAGCGGATCAGGGTGGACTTTCCCGAGCCGGATAGCCCCATCACCACGAAGGTCTCCCCCCGGCCAACCTCGAACGAGACGTCACGAACCCCGATCACACTGTCGGTGGCGTCGCGGACCTCGGATCGGGAGGCGCCGGCGTTGGCCATTTCGATGGCCTGATCGGGGCGCGGGCCGAACACCTTCCACACGTGTTCCACCGATAGACAGACATCCTCTGCCACCGGCCGGTTCTCAGCCACGTCGGTAATGTAACCACGGCCTGTCGGCCGCGAGCGTCGGCCGACAGCCCTAGGAGAATCATGAAAAAACGAATCTGGTTACTGATCTGCGTCGTTGCACTGGTCCTTGGGGCCTGTGGTGACGACACCGGGGGAGACACGACTACTGCAGACAGCGGCAGTCCCACGACGGCAGCAACCGGCGACGGCGAGACAATCAACCTCGTGGCCAACGCCTGGACCGCCTCGGCACTCAACGCCGAGATCGCCAAGCAGCTCATCGAGTCTGAGTTGGGCAACCCGGTGGAGATCGTCTCCATCGATGAGAACACGATGTTCACCGGGCTCTCGGACGGGTCTCTCGATGCCGTGCTCGAGGTGTGGCCTTCGGGGGTGACTCCCGATGAACAGGCGTTCCTCGACGACGGCTCGGTAGTGAACATCGGTGAGCTGGGCGCCGTCGGCCAGATCGGCTGGTTCGTCCCCAGCTATGTCATCGATGAGCATCCGGACCTGGCCACCTGGGAGGGATATCTCGACCCAGCAAATGCCGCGCTGTTCGCCACCGCCGAGACCGGAGATCTCGGCCGTTTCCTGGGCACTGACCCTTCCTACTCCCAGTACGACGAGCCGATCATCGAAAACCTGGGTCTTCCCTTCATGGCAGTGTTCTCCGGCTCCGAGCCGGCCACGGTCGCCGAGCTCGATGCCCGGGCCGCCGCCCAGGAGCCGATCCTCATGTACTGGTGGACTCCGACGGCGGCAGTTGCCAAATACGACCTGGTGCAGGTCGAGCTCCCCGAGTACACCGACGAGTGTTACGCCGGAGACGTCTCCGAGGTCGACTGCGCCTATCCGCCCGATGCCCTGGTCAAGCTGGCCTCTGCACAGCTGGCGGAGAAGGCCCCCGAGGTATTGGCGTTCCTCGAGGCTTTCTCGCTGAGCAACGAAGATCAGCTCAGCATGCTCCCCGCGGTCGAGATCGACGGTGAGGACGCTGCGGATATTGCGGCGCAGTGGATCGCCGACAACGAGGACGTCTGGTCCGCCTGGGTGTCCTGAGATCTGACTGAGCTCGTAGGAAGGCGGCCCGCGGAGGGCCGCCTTCCTTGTCACACGAGGCGAACAGGCGTATCCTCCTTGAAAGCGCCGATTTGATCCACAGCTTGCGGGCGCTCAAGAAATGCGGCTAAAGCGTCGGGATGGAAGAACCGCCCGGCACTCGCTGCGGCGGTTTCCTCTTTCTGGGGCCCGCCCGACAACAGGAGACGAGATGGCCCCCACCGCCGAGGTTCGAACCAACAATTTCAAGCACCTGCTCTCCGAGCGCATCCACCTGGTGGCCGACGGCGCGATGGGCACCACCCTGTTCTCATTTGGGCTCGACGGCGGAGGATGTCCCGAGCTGCTGAATGTGGAGCAGCCGGAGTTGGTGGAGAAGGTGCACCGCAGCTTCATCGACGCCGGCGCCGACATCGTCCTCACCAATACCTTCGGTGGGAATCGATTACGACTCGGACTCCACCATCTCGAAGATCGGGTTGTCGAGCTCAACCGCGCCGCGGTGCAGGTTGCGAAGCGCGCAGTGGAATGGGCGGATCGCCCGGTCGCGATCGCCGGCAGTGTCGGGCCTACCGGAGAGCTCTTCGAGCCACTGGGCGAACTTTCCCATGCCCGTGGTGTCGAGGTCTTCACCGAGCAATGTGAGGCCCTGGCCGAGGCGGGAGCCGATGTCATCTGGATCGAGACCGTCTCGTCCTATGAAGAGCTGGAGGCTGCGGTCGAGGCGGCCGGCGTCACCGGGCTCCCTTGCACCGCGACTCTGAGCTTCGACACGGCGGGGCACACCATGATGGGGATCCATCCCCGCGCCTTCGGTGAGTGGTGGCTTGGAAACAGTGAGGTCAGCGCAATCGGGGCCAACTGCGGCATCGGGCCCGGCGACGCGGTCGCGGCTGCCCACGTCATCTCCGATGTCGCCCCCGACGCGGTGACGATCACCAAGGCCAATTGCGGGATCCCGCTCTACAAGGCCGAAGGTGGGCTCTCCTATCCGCTTCGACCCGAAGGCATGAGCGACTACGTCGACCTCGCCCTCCGATCCGGAGCACGGATCATCGGGGCATGTTGCGGCTCTACGCCGGACCATGTCGCCGCGATCAGGGAAGCAGTCGACGGCCACAAGGGTGGGCCGAAGCCGACCATCGAAGAAGTCCAGGCCAGGCTCGATGCTTCGGTCCCGGCACCGGACCGGGCGCCAAGAGTGGGTCGCCGGCGGTAGTCAGCGACGCTTTCCACTCAGACATGACGAGAGGGCCCTCGACATACGAGGGCCCTCTCGTGTTGACGGGGGCAGTGCTCTAAAGCAGCACGGCCCGCTTGCGGATCCTCAGGAATGTGTACCCGACCACGATCAGGGTGAGACCCACCGTGAAGGCAAGCGCTGCCAGGGCGTAGGACACGATCCCGAGTCCGAGGACGGTGGTGAGGGTCGTGGCGTTGAGCCAGGAGGCTCGAGCCTCGTTGGGGACCATCACCGCTTCGCCGTTCTCATCGAGCACCGCGTCGCCGTTTTCGTCGAGTTGCGGAACCGTCCGCTCCATCTCGGCGTAATACAGGCCTTCGGTGCTCTCGAGCTGGTGTTGGGTGATGATGTCGGCCTGGGCCCACATGGTGATTGGACCGCGAACCGGGGTTTCGGGGATCACGGCGTCATCGGGGGTCACCACGTTCTGTGCGACCGCCTGGTCGTAGGTGTACCAGGCGCCGAAGATGCCTCCGCCGACGCTCCCGACACCGACGACCATGGCCAAGATCCCGGCGATCAGCAGAAGCCTGCTGACTCCGACTTTCCTCGTCTCCGCTGCCAGGGGCTCTGTCTTCATGGCAGTCATGAGATCCTCACTTTCTATGTCCGCAAACTGCCTAACCCACACATCGTCGGTGGAATTGCACTCGGAATCGAGGGCAGATGGTCCCGAGTGCTCGGGACTTTCGACGGTGCTCGGTGTCGCGCCCGATCCCCGATGATTGAGGTGATCGAGGAAAAGGACGTTCGATGACAGTTCGAGAGTTGATCGGCGGAGACGTCGCATGGATCGAGCCCTCTTCCACACTGCGCGACGGGGCGCGTCAGATGCACCTGTCCGGGATCGGCGCCCTGGCAGTCGAGTCGGACGGCGAACTGCTCGGCATCCTCACGGAAAGGGATCTGACCCGGGCGTTTGCCTCCGGAGACGAGCTCGACGGAGCGCTGGTCGAGGACTGGATGACTTCCTACCCCGACTCTTTCGAGCCTGACATGCCTGTGGAAACCGCCGCAGACTGGATGCTCGCCGCCGGTTATCGGCACCTCCCGGTGGTGGATGGGCAGGAAGTGATCGGCATGATCTCGATGAAAGACGTCCTGTGGGCGCTGACCGAGCCGACCCTGGCTTGATGATGGAACCGATGACTGGCGAGGAGGCAATTCGCTTTCTGAGCGAGGCCATGGTGGCCCACCTCGGCCTCATCTCTGACGGGAAGCCCTACGTCACCCCGATGTCCTTCGTGGTGGATGACGGTCGAATCATCTTCCGCAGTCAACCCGGGCGCAAGCTCCAAGCCATTACGGAAAGCCCAGTCGTCTGCATCGAGGCTTGTTCCTTCGATGAGTCGACTGGCGATTGGGCGAGCGTGATCGTCTCCGGGACCGCGGCAGAGAACGCCGACCCGGATGTCGGGGAACGGGCCGTCACGCTTCTGCTCGAGAAGTACGCGAAGCAGCTCGGCTCGCCCTTGGGGATCGGTGGACTCCAGCCTCTCGCTTCCATGCCCCACGTGGTCGAAGTCGTCATCGACGAAGTCTCCGGGATGACCTCGGGAAGTGGCTTCGCACCACGGACACGACCCGGGCGACTCTGATGTTCGTTCGCTACTTCACCCACGTTCCTGCCGGGCTCGGCGTGGCCCAGGAGCGCATCGAAGGAGTTCGGTCGAACCTCGGACAGTGGGCGGGGGTGGCCTACCGGGATGGTGAGGCGCTGCGGGCCCGTGTTGGGCCCGAACCGAGCAGGTTCGCCAAGGAGGTCGACGTCGTCATAGGGCCACCCGAGGTGCGCAACGCCGGCGTAGTCTTCCCAGTCCATTGGAGCGCCACGGGAGCCGAAGCGCTGTTCCCCAAGTTGGATGCCAACCTGATCCTCACCCACCTCGGCCCTGATATGACCAGCCTCTCGCTCGAAGGCACCTATCAGCCGCCACTTGGCCCTCTGGGACGGGCGGTGGACCGGGTCGCCTTGCGAAAGTTCGCCGAAGCCACTGTCAAGGACTGGGTCGATCGGGTGGCAGGGGCAATCGCTGTCGCTTCCGAGCTCACGTGACCGGCAGGGTCATCAAGACCTCGGTGCCGGCATCCCTCTGGCTCGAAACAGAGATATCGCCCCCGAGACGGGTGACCCGGGCCCGAAGGTTGCTCAACCCCATTCCCGGGCTCTCGGCGTCGACATCGAAGCCGATCCCGTCGTCTTCGACCCGGATGACCCAGCGGTCACCGACCGGCATCACCGAGATGTCCACGTTCTGGGCCGAGGCATGGCGCAGGGCATTGGAGAGGGTCTCAGTGACGATGCCGAGGATCTCCGAGTCCAGGTCGTCGTCGCCCGTCTCCTCGGTCGTCATGCGCAAACGGACCGCAGTCGGGTAGGCGGCGCTCATCCGGGCTACCAGGTCATCGAGACGAGTGGCGAGCGGCGGCTGGAGGCGAGCCGCCTTCAGATCGAAGATGTAGGAGCGAAGCATCTCGACGGCCCCGTCGAGGCGATCGACAGCGTCGACGATCGTGGCTTCAGCCCGAGCGTCTTCGATCAGTTGGGATACACCCTGCAGGCCGAGCCCAACGGCGAAGAGGTCCTGGATCACCGAGTCGTGGAGGTCCCGGGCGATCCTCTGCCGGTCCTCGATCACAGCTATCCGTCTCAGCCGGTCCTGAAGCCGGGCCGTGCGGACGGCGGCTCCTGCGATCCGGCTCAGGGCCTCGATGAGGATGACGTCTTGATCGTTGAACCCACCTTGCTTGTCTGCCAGGTAGAGGTTGCCAAAAGCGGTGTCCCCAACCGCCACGGGGACCCCGAGAAAGCTGGTCATCGCGGGATGGTGGGCGGGGAAGCCAACGGTGTCAGGGTGCTGGGAGATCTCGTCCAGCCGGATGGTCTTGTTGAGCCGGATCACGGTCCCCAAGACCCCGTGCCCGGTCGGGAGGTGGCCGATCTTCTCGGCTTGTTGCGGGGTGATTCCCTCGTAGATGAACTCGGAGAGGACGCCGTGCTCGCCGATGACACCCAGGGCGGCGTATGGAGCACCGGTCGCGGTCCCGGCTTCGATGACCAGTCGTCGCAGAACCTGCTCCAGGTCGGTTTCCTCGACGACGCTCGCAGCGGCCTCGATCAGCTCGGAGAAGCGGTCCAGTGAGGTCACTTGCGACATCGGCTCTTCACCCTACCGCTTACTAGCGTGCTCACCCATGGCCGCGCTCAAGGTGCTCCTGGTCGACGATCACGAGGTGGTTCGCACGGGATTGCGCGCCATGATCGATGCCCAACCGGACATGACCGTCGTCGGAGAGGCCGGCACCAGCGAGGACGGTGTGCGCCATGTCGGATTCCACTCCCCGGATGTCGTGGTACTCGATGTACGGCTCCCCGATGGAAGCGGCGTCGAGGCCTGCCGCGAGATTCGGTCCCGGTTCCCCGAGGTCAGAGTGCTCATGCTCACGTCTTTCGCCGATGAGGAAGCGCTGCTGGCTGCGATCCTCGCTGGGGCTTCGGGGTACGTGCTGAAGCGGGTGAAAGGCACCGACCTGGTCGAAGACATCCGCAGAGTCGGCTCCGGAGAATCGCTCCTCGACCCGGCGATGACCGAGCGCCTCTTCGAGCGCTTGCGTAGCGGGCCAAAGGACGATCCGCTCTTGTCACAACTGAGCAACCAGGAGCTCGCCATCGTCCAACACATCGCCGAGGGGAAGACGAACAAGCAGATAGCCGACGAGATGTTCCTTGCCGAGAAGACGGTCAAGAACTACGTGTCCAACCTGCTGACCAAGATGGGAATGAGCAGGCGCAGCGAGGCCGCCGCCTATGTCGCCCGGATCGAGGCAGAGCGTGAGGGGTCACATCCCGTCGAGGACTGGGAAGGGATCTGACAGGAGGAGTCATGACTATCGCGCTCCAGGAGTGGTTGGAGACATACCGGCGGGCATGGGAGGAGAAGGACTCCGCCGCCGTTGCCGGCTTGTTCACCGAGGATGGGACGTATCGCTCCAACATCTTCGAGGAGGCCCACCATGGACCGGGCGGCGTATTCGAGTATTGGTCGTCGGTGACCAGCACCCAGGATGGGGCAACGGTGACCATCGGGCGCCCGTTCGTGGATGGCAATCGGGTCGCTGTGGAATGGTGGACCGTCATGCGCAGCGATGGGGAGGAGATCACACTCCCCGGGTGCCTGCTGTTGGAATTCGGGGACGATGGGCGCTGCCGCAGCCTTCGCGAGTACTGGCACTACGCCCCTGGCAAGCTGGAACCGCCGCCGGAGTGGGGGACGTGACGGCCGAGGAATCTGGCCAACCGTGTCGATTGAGTTCGATCTCGTTCGTAGTGGGCATATAGAGAGGCAAAGCGCCACTCGTCGAAAGGAGATCCTCATGACCCAGTACCTGCTTTCTGTCTTCTATGAAGGTGAAAGCGTCGAGCTCCCCGAGGATGTCATGGAGCAGATGTATGCAGATGTCGACGCAGTCAACAAGGAGATCCAGGATGCCGGCGCCTGGGTATTCGCCGGGGGACTCCATCCTGCCGATACCGCCACGGTCGTCAGCTCTGAGAACGGGGAGATCGTGACCACCGACGGTCCCTACGCCGAGTCCAAGGAGCAGATCGGAGGTTTCTGGGTCATCGAGGCCCCCGACCTGGACGGCGCGCTGGCTTGGGCGGAAAAGGCCACCGTGGCTTGCCGGGGGCCGGTGGAGGTGCGCCCCTTCCAGGACGAGCCCGAAACCTGAGGTCGCCCTGCCCGAAGCGGAATCCGCCACCATCGAGCGAGTCTTTCGGGATGAGTCCGGCAAGGCGATCGCCACCCTGATCCACCTCTTCGGCGACGTGGATGTCGCCGAGGAGGCGGTACAGGACGCGTTCATGGTGGCTACCGAGCGTTGGCCCACGGACGGCACGCCGCCCAATCCCGGGGGGTGGATCGTCACCACCGCCAAGAACCGAGCCCTCGACCGGCTGCGCCGGGAATCGTCCAGAGAGGACCGTCATGCCCAGGCCATATTCCTCGAGTCACAATTCGAGCCCGACCCGGTGGACGGCCCGGTGAGGGATGACAGGCTGCGCCTGGTGTTCACCTGCTGCCATCCTGCCTTGGAGCGATCGGCCCAGGTCGCGTTGACTCTGCGGCTGCTGGGCGGGCTCCAGACCCCGGAGATCGCCCGAGCCTTCTTGGTCGCCGAGCCCACGATGGCCCAGCGCCTGGTGCGAGCCAAGCGCAAGATCAAGGCGGCCAACATCCCCTACCGGGTGCCCAAGGACGCCGATCTCCCGGCTCGCTTGGCGGCGGTGCTCGCGGTCATCTACCTGATCTTCAACGAGGGTTACTCGGCGTCGAGTGGTGACGAGCTGATCCGCTCCGAGCTGTGCGGCGAGGCGATCCGCCTCGCCCGTGTCCTCACCGGGCTGATGCCCGATGAGCCCGAGGCCGTTGGACTTCTCGCCTTGCTCCTTCTGACAGAGTCTCGTCGCCCCGCCCGCACTTCTCCTGACGGCTCCCTCGTGTTGCTCGGAGATCAGGATCGCACGCTCTGGAATCGAGCCCTGGTCGATCAGGGCC
This sequence comes from Acidimicrobiia bacterium, assembly GCA_044867525.1. Taxonomy (GTDB): domain Bacteria; phylum Actinomycetota; class Acidimicrobiia; order Spongiisociales; family ZC4RG35; genus JALYNX01. The sequence continues at coordinate 27,902 of JBIOVB010000094.1, forward strand.
AGGACCTGGTGAGGGCTTGCCTCCGCCGCAATCGACCCGGTCCGTACCAGATCCAGGCGGCGATCGCCGCAGTGCACAGCGATGCGGCGGTCGCCACTGAGACAGATTGGGAACAGATCCTCCAGCTCTACGACCAGCTGATGGCGTTGACGCCAACTCCGGTCGTTGCCCTCAATCGGGCCGTGGCCCGGGCCGAGGTCGACGGCCCGGAGGCCGCCCTCAGCGAGTTGGACCGGCTGGACCTCGACGGATATCACCTGCTGCACGCCACCCGCGCCGAGATGCTGCGCAGGAAAGGAGCCGCCGAAGCCGCCGATGAGGCTTATGCCCGTGCCCTGGATCTGGTCGGCAACCAGGCGGAGCGCCGGTTCCTGGAGGAGCGACGCCGGACCCTCATGGATGGATCCGGCTCTGAGGTCACGCCCTGAAGGTGCCGGGTCGGGGCTGCATGTCGGGCGCTGCATACCCAGCTTCCCATGGGAAGAGGCCGTTGAGGTCGTCGTAGCTGAGCTGAAGGGCGGGAACCGGGTAGCCGTCGGGGCGCTGGTAGAAGGCGTTGGCTGCGAAGAGAATCTCATGTGGATTGGGAACCAACTCGGGAACGATCCGATGCGGCCAGGCGTCGAACTCGACAATTTGACCCGGTAGCAGGGCCTCCCCAGCCCGCACCCGCTTCCCCAGATCGTTGAGGACCCCGGCTGCGGTCCGGGGATCGATGCCGAAGATCAGCAATTCCGGGTGGGCGAGCCCGAAGAGGCCCACTGTGTAGGCGAAAGGCGGGCCGTCATCCCCGATGCACTGGCAACCCGGGCGAGCACAGGAGTCGCCCCCGACGTATTGAATGAACCAACCATGTTTGCGAACGATCGTCGCCATTTCGGCATCTGACTGATCTGCCCACGCTTGGGTCGCAGGATCCATCGACTCCCCCCTTGCAATTGGATCTGATCCCACCGTATTCATTGGAGGTGACAGATTCGAGGGGTGGATGGTACCTGCCACATTTGTGGCATAATCGGGGCATGTCGAGAGTCAGGGTCAGCACCACGGTGGACGAAGAACTGCTCGCGTCTGCTCGTAAGGAGCGAGTCGGGTTGAACGACGCGGCACTGATCGATGAGGCCCTCACCGCCCTCTTGGCGATGCGACGTGGAGCGCGGATCGACGCCGCCTATACCGCCTATGACGAGGTGCCCCTCGAAGCGCCCGACGAATGGGGAGATTTGGCGTCGTTCCGATCTGCCGCGGGATCATCATGATCGATCTTCCACGGCGGGGAGAGGTGTGGTGGTGTGAGCTTCCACAGGTCTCCCGACGACCGGTTGTCGTTCTCTCCCGGAATTCCGCGATCCCGAGGCTTCGGCGTGCTCTGATCGCTCCTTGCACCACGAACGTGCGTGAGCTCTCCAGCGAGGTGTTACTCGAGCCCGGCGACGACCCGGTCCCGCTCCGATCGGCGGTCAACCTGGACTCGGTGGAAAGCGTCGCGATCGGGGCGCTAACACAACGCTTGGGGCGGCTGGGGAGCGATCGGATGCGCGAGGTGTGCTCCGCTCTGGCTGTGGCTGTCGACTGCCCGCCGTAGTCAGCCGGTCAGACGTCCAATTCGAGCCAGCCCGACCAGTAGGCCTTCCAACGGCCGAGGGCTATCGCTCTTGGATCATGGACTCCTCAGGCATACATCAGCGAGCCCGGCGTTGTGAGCGATTCACCGGTCTCCAGCCATGTCTTCAATCCGGAGAGGATCATCGGCCAGCCGCCGTAGAGCTCTTCGTTTGCACCCTCGCGCAATTGGTCGTGGGTGACAACGAGCCGGCAGGAATCACCAACCGGTTCGATCTCCCAGGTGACGCGAGATGTGCCCTCGCTCTTCGCCTCGTCGCTCCAGAGGGCGGTCATGCTCTGCACCAGCCGACGGGGGGGATCGACCTCCAGGTTTTGACCCTCGCCCAGCAGGCCGTCCGCTCCGTGATGGCGCATCTCGAACGGCGAGCCGGCTGTGAAGTCCGAGATGATGTGTGTGCCAAAGTGGTACTTGCTGCGGATCTCCGGGTTGGTGATCGCCTCCCAGAGTTGCTCGGGTGTGGTCTTGATGTAGATCTCGAAGACCTTTTCCATGCTGCTCTCCAATCTCGTCTTGAGCTCACTGAGCGCTGAGGCCCACGGCTCGGCGTACTTGCTCACCCAGCGGTCGTGGACCAGTTGGATGGGGACTGGGTTCAGGTAATGGAGCTTCTCACGACCCCGACGCTTCGTCACCACCAACCCGGCCTCCTCGAGTTGCCTTAGGTGCTTCATCACACCGAAACGGGTCATCGAGAATCGCTCATCGAGTGCGCTCAGGGTCTGCCCGTCCTCTTCGAAGAGGACATCGAGCAGGCCGCGGCGGGTGGGGTCGGCGAGTGCCTTGAACACCAGGTCCATAGGGGAACAATAGGTGACTAATCAGTCACATGTCAAGCCCAGTTCGAGCGGGGCCTAGGGTTGAAATCGGCCCCCGAGATCTGAGATGGCAAGGAGTTTGTCAAATGAGCCCAACCATCAGAGCCGCATCGACGCTCGTGCTGCTTGGCCTGCTCCTCTCTGCCTGTGCCGATGAGATCGACGTCGAAGAGGCCCAGGCCCGGTTCTGCTCGGATGTCGAGGAGTACGTGACGGCACTCGACACCTACGGCGGCCTCTTCGAGGACGTCGAGCTCACGGTCGGCGACGTGCAATCCGCGGGCGATGAGCTCGATCCGGCCCGTGAGGCGGTTCTCGAATCGGCCGAGCAATTCCGAGCCGCGGTGGAGGCCGACCCCGACTCACCGGTGAGCATTGAGCTCCTTGACAGCGATTCGATCGCAGGTGTGCAGGAGGCTGAGGCGGCTTTCGACGATGCGGTCGCCGGCATCGATCAGCGCACCTTGGTCACCGAAGCAGGAGTCGCCTTCACCTCGGCGGCCTACCAGCTCCAGGTGGCATGGGTCCTCCTTTTCGCCGACGCCGGGTGCATCGAGGATGAAGCGCAGGCCACGCAGTGGGTCTCTGATTATGTGAGCGCCTTGCAGACCGACCTCCAGGCCGCCGGGTTCTACACGGGGGAGATCGATGGCATCTATGGGCCGGCGACCATCGCAGCGGTTGAACAGCTCCAGGAGCAGTCCGGGCTCCCGGTGACCGGTCTCATGGACCCGGCGACCCAGCGAGCACTTGCCGAGATCCTGGGTCAGCAGGAGTCAGCCCAGGTCGCCGCCCTGCAGGGGATCCTGATCGCCACCGGTCACTACAGCGGCCCGGTCGATGGGGTCTGGTCGCCTGCGGTCGAAGAGGCGTTGAAGGCACTTCAGGCAGAGCTCGGCGTGCCCGCGACTGGCGTCATCGACGCCGCCACACTCCGGGCCTTCGAGGCAGCCTTGATCGCGGCGGGCAACCCCCCGCCAACCACGACCACGACCCAGGCCGGCGCCGCGCCTACCACCGCGCCGCCAAACAGGACAACGACTACCACCGCCCCGGCCACGACGACGACCGAGGCGACGACCACTACCAGCGCGGGGACGGAACCGCCGCCCACTGTGCCGGTGGTCGAGGACGGCGTCCTCGAGGTCCTCGCAGCTTCAGGGGAGTTCACCGAGTTGCTGGCTGCGATCGATGCCGCCGGCCTCACCGAGACCCTGTCCGGCCCGGGGCCGTTCACGTTGTTCGCTCCGACCGACGAGGCCATCGCACTCGGCGAGCCATTGCCTACCGATCCTGACGAGCTGCAGGCGATCCTGCTCTATCACGTGATCGAGGAGAACCTGAGTGCGTTCGACCTCCTTGCCATGCCGACTTTGACGACGGCGTCAGGCGGGGAGATCGCGGTGACCGAGGACAACGGTGAGATCGTTCTCAATGGCGCTTCGTCGGCGACGATCACCAACATCATCGGCTTCAACGGAACGGCTCATGCCATCAACGCGGTGCTCGTGCCCTAGGAACGGGCGGCCGCGGCGCTCTCAGCCTCGAGTCGTGTAGATCGATTCCAGGTGGTCCAGGTAGCTCGCAGCGGCAGTGGCGTTGTGTTGACGCCACAGTTCGAGATGGTCGATCGGTGTGGCGGGGAGCCCTTCCAGGGCGCTGAGCGTCGGCCCCAGGGCTCTCCGCTGTGCCCGGACCAGGGCGAGCGGCGATTTTCCCGATCTCTCGAGCAGCACCAGCTTGAGTTGGAACTCGATTCGCATATCCCGGACATGCTCGACGGGCTCGGCAAGCCAATGGTTGAGCCGACTTCTTCCCTTTCCCGTCACCCGATGAATGAGGCGCTGGGGCCCGGCATCACCAGGCTCGCTGTGCACGGGTTCGGCGAGCTCTAGGGCTACCAATCGATCGAGGGCCCGGTATACGAGCGGACGCCTCACCGTGAGCACGCGCCCCACGGAAGTGCCGGAGGCCAGGCCCTTGGCAATCGCGAAGCCATGAGTCGGACCTTCGGCGAGCAAGCCGAGCACGGCGAGCTCGGTTGGCGACAACTGCGGTGCATCCATTGGCAATGTCCTCTATTCTCACAGCGACTACTACTAGTCACAAAGTGATTAGGAGACCCTGGTGAGTCAGAGAGTCTTGTTGGCGGTGCTGCTGGTCGCCGCCTGTGCGGAGGATGCCGGCTACTCGTCTCTGCCGCGGGATGCCACGGTCGATGTGCACGATCTCGGGGGAGATCTCCTGGTGTCCGCCGCCGCCTCCCTCACCGATGCTTTCGCCGATGTGGAGTCTGCGTTCGAGATTGCCAATCCGGGAGTCGATGTCCTCCTCAATCACGGCGCGAGCTCGGCGTTGCGGGAGCAGATCTTGGAGGGAGCGCCAGCAGACGTCTTCGCCTCGGCGAACACCTCGAATATGAACCGTTTGGTCGAGGCCGGTGAAGTGGTTGGGGTGGCGAAGATCTTTTCCCGGAATCGTCTCCAGATCGCAGTGCCTGCGGGCAACCCTGGCAACGTGGTCGGTCTGCAGGACTTCGCCGATGAGGACCTGTTGATCGGGCTCTGCGCCGAAGGGGCCCCCTGCGGTGACTTCGGCCGCCAGGCATTGCACAATGCAGGGTTGACGCCCTCGATCGATACCGACGAGCCGGACGTACGAGCCCTGCTCACCAAGCTAGAGGCAGGCGAGCTCGATGCCGGGATCGTGTACGTCACGGACGTCCTCTCCACGGCGGGTGCCGTCGAGGGAGTCGACATCCCGGATGATTTCAACGTGATCGCCGAATACCCGATCGCATCATTGGCCGAAGCACCCAACCCCGAGGCTGCTGCAGCTTTCGTGGACTTCGTCCTCGGCGCCGAGGGCCAGGCGATCCTCGCCGGATACGGTTTCGTGACGCGTTGACCTCGCGCCGCCGGAAAGTGGCCCGACCGCCTTTGCTACTGGTGGTATTGGGTGGTATCGGCCTCGCCGTGTTTCTCGTCCCGTTCCTCGGGCTGTTGTGGCGGGTGCCGTGGTCGGACCTGGGCGACCTATTCGTCGGTGATGTGGCCTCGGAGGCGTTGCGGCTCTCCTTGGTCACCTCTCTGGCGGCCACGGGTGTCGCGGCCTTGATCGGGATCCCGTTGGCATGGCTTCTGGCGCGCATCGACTTCCCAGGGCGCAGGTTTGCCAGGGGCCTGGTGACCCTCCCCCTCGTCCTGCCCCCGGTGGTGGGCGGGGCGGCGTTGCTGTTCGCCCTGGGTCGCCGTGGCCTGATCGGGGCTCCGCTGGCCGAGGCCACCGGAATTGTCCTCCCGTTCTCTACCTGGGGGGTGGTCATTGCCAACACCTTCGTCGCCATGCCCTTCCTGGTTATCACCGTGGAAGGGGCGCTGCGCAACCTGGACCAACGCTTTGAGGGTGCGGCGTCGACCCTGGGGGCAGGGAGGTGGACCGTGCTCCGCCGGGTGACCCTCCCCATGATCACCCCGTCCCTGATCGCGGGTTTGGTGCTCACCTGGGCCCGGGCGCTCGGCGAGTTCGGGGCGACGATCACCTTTGCCGGGAATCTACAGGGGAGGACCCAGACCCTACCGCTGGCGGTGTTCGTAGCCCTGGAGAGCGACCGTGACACCGCCGTCGCGCTTAGCCTGCTGATGGTCGTCGTTTCCTTGATCGTTCTCATCGCACTTCGTGAGCGTTGGTGGAGGGCAATCTGACCGCCATTGGCCTCGAGGCCCGCTTCACCATGCGCCGCGGAGAGTCATTCGGGCTCGACGTCGACCTTTCCGTCTCGCCAGGAGAGACCGCAGCCTTGCTCGGGCCCAATGGCGCCGGCAAGTCCACGGTGGTGGCCGCTCTGGCCGGTCTTCTCCCGATCGACGCCGGAACCATCACTCTTGCCAATGACAATCTGGACGACCCGGCGCACGACATCTTCGTCACCCCTGAAGCTCGAAGGATCGGTGTGGTGTTCCAGGACCTCCTGTTGTTCCCTCACCTCACGGTGATCGAGAATGTCGCGTTCGGGTTGCGCAGCCGCGGGGTCAGGCACGAGGACGCCTTGGCGCGGTCCGAGGATTGGTTGCGGCGCCTAGGCCTCACCGATAAGGCTCGAAGCAGGCCGGGAAGACTCTCCGGGGGCCAGGCGCAGCGCGTTGCGCTTGCTCGAGCACTGGTGATCGAACCCGATCTGTTGCTTCTCGATGAGCCCCTGTCCGCCTTGGATGTCACCACCCGCCTTCAGTTGCGTCGAGCGCTTGCCGAGCATCTCGACGGATTCACCGGTCCCCGGCTCCTGATCACCCACGATCCGACAGAGGCCTTCCTCCTTGCCGATGTGATCCATGTGATCGAAGGCGGAGTGATCACCCAGTCAGGGGTGGCCGATGACATCCGGCTTCGACCGCGCACCCCTTACGCAGCCGATCTGGCCGGGGTCAACCTGGTGGTGGGCCTGGCAAGTGATGGGGTGATCGACACCGGCTCTCACACGCTTCAAATCGTCGACCGCCATGTTTCCGGGCCGGTGCTGGCGACCATCAGACCGTCGGCGATCTCGATCCACCTCCGTGAGCCCGAAGGAAGCCCTCGCAACTCCTGGGAGTCCGAAATCGAGGTGATCGAGGGTCTTGGAGATCGAACCCGGATGCTCACCGGGGGTCCGATGCCGGTGGCGGTAGAGGTGACCGCCGCGGCCGCCGGGGCACTCGATCTCCACCCAGGAAAGGCGGTCTGGGTATCGATCAAGGCCACCGAGATCGCAGTCGAGCCCGACCCCGCTCCCTCCGTCCGTGAGGAAAGGCCAAGGACCGCCTAGACCGACGCTCCGGAGAACAGCCGGCGTTGCCGGGCCCGCGAGCTGGTGCCGAAGTAGGCACGCCACCAGTCGCCCAAGGACAGGTGCTGTGGGGTGGCACTCGTCGACTGGCTACCCGACCGCTCCAGGAACTCACGGAATGCGTGGTGGGCGTAGAGACGCATGAACTCACCGAGGTAGATATCGGCGACTCTTGTGTTGTCCCGGATCACCAGCATGTTCTCGTCGTTGGTGTCCGAGGAAGCCTCGCTGAAGTTGGCGGAGCCGGCAACGACGAGAGGGGAGCTACTCAGAGGGTCGATCAGCATGAATTTGTTGTGGATGAACCTGACGTTGCTGTTGAGCCCGGAGTCTGACTCCGCAAGCCAGCGATCGAACCGGTCCTGGGTGAGCCGGGAGCCAATCGCAAACAGGTTCTCCTCCTGAAACCGGAGTTGGTCGATCAGGGCCTCCTCGGCGTCACGGGCCGGCCCGGCCGCCATGGGGCGTGTCTTCTTCTCCAACACGGCATATCGAATATGCGATCCCGAGCTCCTGTACACCTGCTGGAAGATCGGGTTCATGCCGAAGGCAAAGGTCATGAACAGGCTGTCATTGGCCTGCGCCGCGAGGCGTGAGTAGAAGGCCAGGGCATCGCTTGTGCTCCGGGGGCTGAAGATGGCGAACGTCCCCCGTGGCGGGTAACCCGCCGGAATGGCCACGCTGCTGGTGAGGACCGGCTTCAGAACCCGGTTGCTGGGGTCGGGTTGGAGCAGGTTCCAATAGCGGAGGTATTCGGCGGCAACAACGGGGTCTTCGACGACATGGACCACATTGGAGTGTCCAAAGATGCCGCCCTCCGAGAAGTTGGTGCCCCCGGTCAACACCGCCTCGGGGTCTCCACTGGACAGCCTGACGATGAACTTGTTGTGCGAGATGTATTGGTGGGTGGTCCTCCGGGTCGACACCGGTGAGCCCAGTCCGGCGAGGGCAACCGCCGCATCGTTCTTTCCCTTCGGTTGGTCCCTGCGGGCGTCGTAGACGATGCGTACGTCGACGCCCCTCGACACCGCCGCACTTAGGGCGTCGAGGACACCCGGGTAGTGGAACTCGTAGGCAGCGACCCTGAGACCGTGACCGGGGCCGGTCGCTGCGGCGATGAATTCGATGAGCGCCTCGTAGAGCCCACGGGACAGCCAATCGAAGGCGGATTGTCCCACCTCACTCGGGCGCCGATTTCCGAATCGGGATGCGTACGCCTGTGAGGCGGCCACCCCCCGGTTGAAGTAGATGTCATGGTCCCCGCCCACCGGGGCCTCGGTGGCGATCGTGACCTCCACCTTCTTCGACACCTCGAGGTCCGACGGAGGGCCGCTCAACGCCTCGACGCGGTATGTGTAGAGGTGGCCCGGCTTCGCGGTGTAGTCCGACCAGCCAAACCCCTGGATCGGGTGGTCTCTTGTCGAGTAGGAGGCGCCCGGGGGGAAGCCGGGGTCGGTGGCGGCGAAGGTCTTCAGGCCTCTCAGGTAGTACGACTCGCCCTCGGTGTGATCGGTGCGGTGGATGGCAAAGCCTCTGAGCCCGACGCAATCCGCCTCTTTGAGGCTGATGCCGAGCATCACGACGTAGGTCCCGCTGATCGCCCGAACCGAGAGGCCGGACCGGGTGCGCTTGATCCTCACCGGTACCCCCTGGAGAGAGGGACAACGCTACGCGCCGTTCGGGGTCAGCGCACTGTCACGTAGTCGCGGTCGACCTCCTTCACCGTGCGGCAACCGATGAGTGCCATGGTCCGCCGCACGTCGCCGGCGAGCATCTCCATCACGTGGTCAACGCCGGCCTCACCGGCCGCACCCAGCCCGTAGAGGTAGGCCCGGCCCGCCATGCATGCGGTGGCTCCAAGGGCGAGAGCCTTGACGATGTCGCTGCCTCGCCTCACCCCGCCGTCGCAAATGATCTCGAGGCGGCCCCCGACGCGTGCCGCAACCTCGGGGAGGAGCTCGAGCGGGACCGGCGCCGAGTCGAGCTGGCGTCCGCCATGGTTGGAGAGGGCGATCGCCTCGACCCCGGCATCGGCGGCCATGACCGCGTCTTCGACGGATTGGATGCCTTTGAGCACGATCGGCCGGTCCCAATGATCCCGCAGCCACTCGATGTCCTTCCAGGAAATGCTGGCGTCGTGCTGGGTATGGAAGGTATCGCTGAGCGACACGGCCTTGGTGCCGTCATGGGCGCTGCGCCCAGTCAGGTTGGCGAACACGATCGGTTCCGAGGTGACGAACTGCCAGGTCCAGGCGGGATGGACGATCCCATCGAAGATCGTGGATAGCCCGATCTTGGGAGGGAGGGTGAAACCTCGACGCTGATCCCGCTCCCGTTTGCCGAACTCGGCGGTGTCGACCGTCAAGCAGAGCGCTTCGTAGCCGGACTCCAGGGCGCGATGCAACATCTCCGCGGACAGACCCCGGTCCTTCATCACATAGAGCTGGAACCAGAGCCGCCCGGAGGAGACGGCCGCGACTTCCTCGATGGAGCGTGTGCCGAACGTCGACAGGGAGTAGGGGACACCGGCCCGAGATGCGGCCCGGGCCACGGCCAGTTCACCCGCCGGGTCAGCGATCCGCGTGAATCCTGTCGGCGCCAGCACGAGAGGAATCGCCATCGGCTTGCCGAGGAGGGTGGTGCTGGTGTCGACCTCGGACATGTCTCTGAGCACTCTGGGGCGAAACGTCACCCGACGGTATGCCGCCGAATTGGAAGCCATGGCCATTTCGTCCTCGGCGCCCCCGTCGATGTAATCGAACACCCCGCGGGGAAGCCGACGTCGGGCAATCGAACGCAGGTCGGCGACGGACACACCCCTGCGCAGCCGGCGCCTGGTCGGGCTCAGCTCGAAGCGTCGGAAGCGGAGGAGACCAAGCGACCCCAACCAGGATCTCCGTTCCTTGGGCTGCATGACATCAGGGTACTTCGATCGACACCCCGTTATCTAGTGTGATATGTTACACAAGTGAACGCCCGGGCCCTTGAGGAAGGGCGTCATGGAGGAGGACCTGGCGCTGTGGCGCCGGCCATTGGAGGTCGCGATGACTGACACTCGACCGGTTATGGAGATCGTCGACGTCTCCAAGCGCTTCGACGCCACGCAGGCTCTCAGCTCGGTCTCTCTGCAACTGATCCCGGGGGAAATCCATTCGCTCGTGGGCGAAAACGGGGCTGGGAAGTCGACCTTGATCAAGATCATGACCGGCATCCATCCCGCCGACAGCGGGGAGATGTTCCTCGGTGATGACCCGTTCTCCCCCCGCAGCACCGCCGAAGCGCAGCGGATGGGTGTCGCAGCCATCTATCAAGAGCCGTCCGTGTTTCCCGACCTCAGTGTCGCGGAGAACATCTTCATCGGGCATCAGGACCGGGGATTGGTCGTCGACTGGCCCGCCATGTATCGGGAGGCGTCGGAGATCCTCGCCACGCTGGACATCGAAATCGATCCTCGGCTCCCGGCCGCAGGTCTAACCGTCGCCGGGCAGCAGGCGGTTGAGATCGCCAAGGCGATCTCCCTGGAAGTTCGGGTGCTGATCATGGACGAGCCCACCGCGGCTCTTTCCGCTCATGAGGTGGACCGTCTTTTCCGTCAGGTGAGGAAGCTCAAGGAGTCCGGCGTGGCGGTCCTCTTCATCACCCATCGCCTCGATGAGTTGTTCTCGATCGCGGATCGGATCTCCGTGTTTCGTGACGGGCGTCACATCTCGACCCGGCCTACACGGGAGGTGACCGAAGAGTCGCTGGTGAGGGAGATGGTGGGCCGGGATCCCGCGGAGTTCTTCGCAAGGGGCGAGCACCCCCGTGGCGACGTCCTGCTCAAAGTCGATTCATTGGGTCTCGATGGAGTGTTCTCAGATATCTCTTTCGAGCTTCGGCGTGGCGAGGTACTGGGCTTCGCCGGCCTGGTAGGAGCGGGTCGCACCGACGTCGCACTCTCGCTGTTCGGGGTCGCACCTGCCGACCAAGGCACCGTCGAGCTGGAGGGGAGCCGACTCGACATCCGATCACCTCAACAGGCGCTCGCCAGCGGGATCGCCTACCTCTCCGAGGATCGGCGCCGACTCGGCCTCTCCTTGGAGCAGTCGTTGGTTGCAAATGTGACTCTGGCCACTCTCGGTCGATACACCGGAGCGTTCGGGCTCCTCGATCGTGACCTCGAGCGTCGTGATGCCGAGGGGCTCAAGCGGCGGCTCGGCATCAAGGCCCCCGGCCTCTCCACCCCAGTCAGCCAACTGTCGGGTGGCAACCAACAGAAGACGATGCTGGCCAAGTGGCTCAATGCGCACCCCAAGGTCCTGATTCTGGACGAACCGACCCGGGGCATAGATGTCGGTGCAAAGGCAGATGTCCACAAATTCATCGACGAGCTCGCGGCGTCAGGGATCGCGATCATCTTGATCTCCTCGGATCTCCCCGAGGTAATCGAGATGAGTGACCGGGTGGCGGTCATGCGGGAGGGCAGGCTCACCGGGATCTATCCACGCAAGGACGCCACCCAGGAGCGGGTCATGGCGGCGGCGGTGGGCGCTCGATGAGCGAGGATGCGGCCACCGTCTCGGAGCGAAGCTCGGCCTTCCTTCGGCCGGACCGGGTCAAAGAAGCCAGCCTGCTCGGGATAATCCTGATCACGATCGTGGTCTTCGCCTTCCTGATCGAGGGCTACCTGGGCGGCCGCTTCTTCAACCGACTCACCACCAGCGTCGTGATCGTCGCCATCCTCGCCGCAGGGCAGGCGCTTGTGATCTTCAGCCGCAACATCGATCTTTCCGTGGGCTCGGTCGTTGGCGTCGCCGCCTATCTCACAGGCGACTTCTTGGGATCGTCAGGAGCCGGCCCCGCAGTTGGAATCCTGGTGGCCGTCGTCGTGGGCGCACTGCTCGGCTCCATCAACGGGTTACTCGTGGCCTACGCCCGGGTGCCGGCCATCATCGTCACCCTCGGCACTCTGGCCTTGTTCCGGACCATGCTCAGCGTCTACTCGGGTGGGGCCAACATCAACGCAGCCTCGCTGCCGGACTGGGTCCTCGAGTTCAACAACGTGACCCTCTTCACCGTCGGTGGCTTCGACATCCGCCTCGTGTTCGTCATCGCCGTCGTCGTGATAATGGGCCTTCAGTGGTCGTTGGGCCGACTGCGATGGGGGAGACGGATCTATGCGATCGGGTCGAACCCTGCCGCGGCGGCCCAGGCAGGGCTGCCCACCTCGTCACTCATCTTCTGGTCATTCGTCGGTTCTGGCGCCCTGGCCGGGCTCGCCGGTTTCATGTTCATGGCCAGGGCGGGCACGATCAGTGCCACGGCCGGGGCCGGGCTCGAGCTGGAGTCGGTGGCTGCGGCGGTCGTGGGCGGGGTGAGCATCCTGGGCGGGGCCGGGACCATGTTCGGTGCGCTCCTCGGGGCGATCCTCATCGACACTCTGAAGCTCAGCCTGGTACGTGTCCCAGAGGTGAGTGAGTTCTGGCGCGACGCGCTCCTGGGCATCCTGATCCTGGGTGCAGTGATCCTCGACATCACGCTCCAGAAGCGCTTCAACCGCCGTTGGTCCGCACAAGCGCGCAAGGGGATGGAGACGAGCTCGCCGAGCGCCGTCGGGATGGCCCGAATGGCCGGCGGAGGTGCCGCCGATGCGTGAATGGGCCGCCAAGCATCGCTGGGAGTCGATCCTCTTCCTGGTGCTCCTGGCGACGATCGTCGTCAATGCGTCCCTCACTCCGTTCTACCTGGGCCTTGGGAACTTCATCAATTTGTTCTGGCTTTCCATCGAGAAGGTCATCGTGGTCGTGGTCATGACGTTTGTGATCATCAACGGCGAGATCGACCTCTCGGTGGCATCAGTCATGGGGTTCTCGGCAGCCGCGATGGCCACCCTTCATGCCGGCGGGGAGGTGCCCTTTGCTTTCGCCATCGTCATCGCCCTTGCTGTTGGGGCGGTCGCCGGCCTGCTCCAGGGCCTGGTCGTGACCAGGTTCGGGCTGCCCTCTCTGGTGGTCACCCTCGCCGGCCTCATCGGCTTTCGGGGCGCCGCCCGGGTTCTGTTGGAGGACCGTTCTGTCGGTGATTTCCCGGATTGGTTCGACCGGCTGGGTCAGCAAACTCTGCTCGGCCCGGTGCCGCTCGCCTTGTTCGTGTTTGGCGTGGGACTGGCCATCGCCTGGATCCTCTTGGAACGCAGCGCTTTCGGCCGCAAGGTCTACGTCATCGGGAATAGCGCCGACGTGGCGCGCTTCTCGGGGATCGGCGTCGGCTCGGTCAAGCTTCGCTTGTTCGTGGCCTCGGGAACGATCGCTGCGCTGGGTGGAATCATGTTCGCCGCCCGCCTCGGATCGGTGCGGGGGAGCCTGGGTGAAACCTTCGAACTCGACATCATCACCATGGTTCTTCTTGGTGGGGTCAGCATCTTCGGGGGCTCCGGTTCGATGCTCGGTGTGGTCCTCGCCATCTTCACCGTCCTCAACATTCGCAATGGCTTGGGCCTGGCCAACGTCGATGGCATCACCCAAACCGGGGTGATCGGCCTGCTGTTGATCGGATCGGTCCTGGTTCCCAATCTCGCCCAGAGGCTGCGCTCACGGCGTCCAGCGCCGCGATCCGTGGTCGAGGGGCCCGCTTGAAATGAACGGGAGGTAGAGCAGCCCAACCCACAACCCCAATCGAAGGAAACAAGCAAGAGGAGGAAGAGATAGTGCAATCAATGAAGCGACGGATGCGGGTGCTCGGGCCACTCCTGGCCCTGGCACTGGTGGTCGCTGCTTGTGGCGAGGAGGATGGTGGCGACACCACCACCACCGCAGGCGACACAACGACCACCGCAGCACCAGACACCACCACCACGGCCGGAGACACGACAACCACTGCGGCACCTGGCGGCGAGGCAGTGACCATCGCAGGCGACGGGTCGATCACATCGACCTTCCTGCCGAAATGCACCAACATCGCCGTGTTCCCGCAGGCCTTCGAGGGCTCCGAGGAAGCGGCCACAGAACTCGGATCGGATTCGGCGGAGTTCGTGGGGCCGGCCGACTGTGGTGACGCCACGGGGCAGATCGAGTTCATGAGCAACGCGGTGACGCAAGGCGTTCAGGCGATCATGGTCTCGAACAATGCGGGCGACGAGTTGGCCCCGTCCGCGGAAGCCGCGGCTGAGGCAGGAATACCTGTCGTGTCTTGGGACTCTCCGATTCCCTCCGCGGCAGGCGAGAGCGTCTTCATCGCTCAGGTGGACTTCGACGAGACCGGCGTCGTGATGGCCGATATGGCGCTGTCGATCCTCGGCGACGACGGTGGCGAGTTCGCCATCCTCTCGGCGACCCCGGAGGCAGCGAATCAGAACGCATGGATCGCAGCCATGGAGGAAGCGCTCGCTGCGGACGCCAGGTACGCCAACCTGGTCCTGGTCGACACGGTGTACGGCAACGACGTCGCCGAGGACTCGATCACGGCGGCGGAAGGCCTGGTCGACTCACACCCCGATCTGGAGCTGATCATGGCTCCAACCACGGTCGGGATCGTGGCGGCGGCGCAGGCGATGACGGCGGCCGGCCTCTGCGACCAGGTCAAAGTCTCAGGTCTGGGGCTCCCGGCCGAGATGGCCGAGTACGTCGAGAGCGGATGCGCTCCGGAGTTCGCCCTGTGGAGCTTCGTGGACCTCGGATACCTCGCCTACTACGTTGCGTATGGCCTGGCCACGGAGCAGATCGTGGCTGAGGAGGGCCAGACCTTCGTCGCAGGCCGGATGGGCGAGTACACGATCGAGGTGGACCCGACACGGGACGCCGGTCTACGTGTCCTCATGGGCCCCTTCAGCGTCTACAACGCTGAGAACCCGGGGACCTGAGCAGCAGTCGAGTCCGGGCCCGGCCTGCCGGGCCCGGACAGGCTCTTTTCCGCTCCCACACCTTGTGTAAGATTATGCGAGATTTAACTCGGAATCGCACAGAATCCTTGAACAAAGCCGGGGTCGATGAGCACCAGCAGTGAGCCAGCAATCGTCGGGCAGTTGATCGCGCGCTCGAATCGGCTGGGGGCTGATCCACGCAACACCAATTACGGCGGTGGCAACACATCGGCAAAGGGCGTCTTCGAGGACCCGGCCACCGGTGAGAAGGTCGACGTCATGTGGGTGAAGGGCTCAGGGGGTGACCTCGGAACGCTCACGCCCGATGGGCTTTCCATGTTGGGCTTGGACCGGCTTCGTGCCCTTCGCTCGGTCTATCGAGGCCCGGCGCACGAAGACGAGATGCATCAGCTCCTCGACTTCTGCGGGCTGGGGCCGATCGGATCCGCCCCGAGCATCGACACCTCGATGCATGCTCTCCTCGAACCGTCACACGTCGACCACCTCCATCCCGACTCGGTGATAGCTCTTGCTGCGGCCGCGGACGGCGAGGAGCTGACCAAGCGCTGCTTTGGAGACGAGGTGGCTTGGGTGCCCTGGCGGCGTCCGGGTTTCGAGTTGGCACTGCAGGTGTCCGCATTGCGCGAGCGGGAACCGCATCTCAAGGGGGTGGTGCTCGGGGGGCACGGCCTCACGACCTGGGGCGAGAGTTCCGACGAATGCGAGTCGACCTCCCTCGAGTTGATCAAGCGAGCCACCGAGTTTCTGGAGCGTGAAGGCCGAGACGATCCGCTGGGCAAGATGCGTCCGGGGTTCGGGCCGTTGGGACCGGACGAGCGATACCAACAGGCGGTCGAGCTCGCACCTGTGATCCGAGGTTTGGCGGGAACCGAATCACCGGTCGTGGGCAGATGGCTCTCCTCCGACCTGGTGCTCGACTTCATTGGACGCGAAGCGGCGCCGCGGGTCGTGCCACTGGGCACGTCATGTCCCGACCATTTCATAAGGACCAAGGTCAGGCCACTACTTCTCGATCTCGAGGCCTCAGCTCCGGTCCCCGAGAAGGTGGCAAGGCTCCGTGTCCTTCATGCGGAGTACAGAGAGGATTATCAGGGCTATTACCGGCGCCATGCCGACGATGAGACGCCAGCAATGCGGGGAGCCGACCCGGCCATCTTCCTCATCCCGGGTGTCGGCATGTTCAGCTTTGGCCCGGACAGCCACACGGCACGAGTCGCCGGCGAGTTCTACATCAACGCGATCAACGTCATTCGTGGTGCAGAGTCGGTGTCGACCTACAGCCCGGTGCCGGAGGAGGAGAAATTCCGTGTCGAGTACTGGATGCTCGAGGAGCTGAAACTGCGAAGGAGGCCGGCCCCCAAGCCGCTCAGCGGCAAGATCGCCCTGGTGACCGGGGCCGGCTCGGGCATCGGCAGGGCCATTGCCCAGAGGTTCGCGGCGTCGGGCGCGGTCGTTGTCATAGTCGATCTGAACCTCGAAGCTGCCCGCGCCACAGCCGAGGAGTTGGGGTCAACGGACCTCGCAATCGCGGTCGAAGCTGATGTGACGTCCGACTCCGCGGTGAAGTCTGCTGTCGATCAGGCATTGGCCGCATTCGGCGGAATCGACATCGTAATCAACAACGCCGGTCTCTCCCGGTCGAAGAGCCTCCTCGAAACGACGGAGGAAGACTGGGACACCCAGCACGATGTGATGGCCAAAGGATCGTTTCTCGTCTCCAAGCACGCCGCAGCGGCAATGATCGCCCAAGGCCGAGGTGGGGACATCATCTACATAGTGAGCAAGAACGCCGTGGTGGCGGGGCCCAACAATCTCGCCTACGGGTCGGCGAAGGCAAGCCAGGCGCATCAGGTCCGGCTGCTCGCGGCCGAGCTGGGTGAGCACGGCATCCGGGTCAACGGGATCAATCCCGATGGTGTGGTCCAGGGCTCAGGGATCTTCGCCGGGGGATGGGGTGCGGACCGGGCCAAGGTATACGGTGTGCCCGAGGAAGAGCTCGGCCGGTTCTACGCAGGTCGGACCCTGCTCAAGCAGGAGGTATTGCCGGAGCATGTGGCGGCGGCTGCCAGCGCGCTCGTCGAAGGAACTCTGAGCAGGACCACCGGGTTGATCATCCCGGTGGACAGCGGGGTGGCTCCGGCGTTTCTACGGTGAGATGAGGTGCCGACGATGATCGACAGAGATCGGATCCAGGAGATCAACGAGAGCCGGGAGCCGTCGCTGGCCGGGGATGTCGGCCATCTCAGCGAGCGGCTAGCCCGACGAGGTGGCATCTCGGCCGAAGTGGTGATCGACGCGTTGTCTGTTTTCTCGGTCGCTGCGCCGTCATGGGCGGTGGGAACCGGTGGCACCAGGTTCGGGCGCTTTCCCATCGGCGGAGAGCCGCGCACGACAGAAGAGAAGATCGACGATGTGGCCGCACTCGACGCTCTCACCTCGTGCAATCACTCGATCTCGCTTCACGTTCCTTGGGACGACCCGGACGACCCGATCGCTCTCCGCGATTACGCGACTGCCCGATCCATTCGGTTCGACGCCATGAACTCGAACACGTTTCAAGACAACCCATCCACGACCGGCGAGGGCGCCCACACGTACAAGTTCGGGAGCCTGGCCAACGTCGACCCTGCGGTGCGCCGGGTAGCGGTGGAGCACAACCAGTACGTCATCGACCTCGGAGTCGAGTTGGGGTCGACCGCCCTGACCGTCTGGCTCGCCGACGGGATCAACCACCCCGGCCAGGCCGACTTGACCGACCAGTTCGAGCGAGTCGCCGAAGGCTTGCAAGCCATTCACGACCATCTCCCCGATGGCTGGCAGATGTACACCGAGCACAAGCCTTATGAGCCGGCGTTCTACGCCACCGTCAACAATGATTGGGGCTCCTCCCTGCTCCTGGCCCAGGCTGCGGGACCCAAGGCGTCCTGCCTGGTCGATCTCGGCCACCACCTCCCCAACGCCAACATCGAACAAGTGGTGAGTCGACTTGCCATGGTCGGCCGACTGGGCGGGTTTCATTTCAACGACTCCAAATACGGCGACGACGACCTGACCACCGGCTCAATCAAGCCGTTCCAACTGTTCCTGATCTTCTGTGAGCTCCTGAGAGCTGGCGAGGGGCGGCTCCCGGCCCTGGCCTACATGATCGATCAGAGCCACAACATCAAGGACCCGTTGGAGGACCTGATCCAATCCACCGAGGCCGTGGCCATTGCCTACGCCCAGGCTTTGCTCGTCGACCGTGATTCGCTGAGGCAGGCTCAGGCCGAGAACGACTCCGCACTGGCGCAGGAGACCCTGCAAGACGCGTTCCGGCTCGATGTCCGACCCTTGATCGCGGAGGCCAGACGTCGAAACGGTGGAGCCATCGACCCGCTTCAGGCCTACCGCGCCCTCGGATATCGCCAGGCCATGATCGAAGAGCGGGGCCTGGCCTCGGTGGCCACCGGGCTGTGACCGGGTCGGCCCGGGTTCTGGCGGTCGACCTGGGCGCCACCTCGATTCGGGTGGGCGCGATCGACCTCGAAGCCACCGATCCCCAAGTCGAGGTGCTCCACAGGTATCAACACGCGCCGGTCGCCGACGCTGACGGGTCGTTGCGCTGGGACTGGAGGCGGATCGTCTCGGAGGTCGAGATCGGGCTTGGGAAGGGCCTCGCCAATGGGCCTGTGGCCTCGATCGGCGTGGATGGATGGGGCGTCGACTACGGGTTGGTCGACGCCGACGGCCAGCTCGTGGCGCCGCCGTATTCGTATCGCGATGCGCGTACCGCAGATTGGCAGATGGTGGCCGATGCGGTCGGCGTCGATCGCCTCTATCAGGTCACCGGCATCCAGTTGATGGGGATAAACACCATCTTCCAGTTGGCGCTCCACAACCCCGGCGAGCTGCAGCGAAGCGCTCGGGTCATGCTCCTCCCCGATCTCCTGGTCCGCCATCTCGTCGGTTTCGAAGGCGCCGAGCGCTCCAACGCGTCGACCACGGGACTGATGAACGCCCGAACCGGGGATTGGGATTCGAAGATCGTCGAGGATCTGGGGCTCGACCCCTCCCTTTTCCCCGAGGTATTGCCTGCGGGGACAATCGCCGGGACCTGGCAAGGGGTTCCCGTCCACCTGGTGGGGAGCCACGACACCGCCTCTGCGTTTCTGGGCATGCCCGGAGCCGGCCCGGGCACCATCTTCGTGTCCACAGGCACCTGGGTTCTGGTTGGGATCGAGCGCGATGAGGTGGACACCTCCGCCGCTGCCCGTGAGGCCAATTTCTCGAACGAGGCAGGGGCATTCGGTGGCGTCCGATTTCTGAAGAACGTGATCGGGTTTTGGATACTCGATCAATGTCGCAGCGGTTGGGGCGACCCACCGATCGAGACCCTGCTTGAGGAGGCGTCGTCTGTGCGGGAGCCGGTGGCGACCTTCGATGCCGGTGATCCGAGGTTCCTGACCACCGGGGACATGGAGCAGGAAGTGCGGGAAGCTGCCCAGATGTCCCATGATGCCCCGCGCAGCATGATCGTGAGAAGTGTGCTCGAATCGATCGTCGACGGGGTGGCCGGTGTCGTGGACCAGATCGCCAAGATCACCGGGCAGAATCAGACCCGGATCGCGGTGGTGGGTGGCGGGGCCCGGGTTGTGCTGCTGAACCAGCTCCTCGCTGAGCGCACCCAGCTGACCGTGGTTCGTGGCTCGCTGGAGGCGACGGCCTTGGGCAATGCGATGGCCCAGGGAATCGCATTGGGCCGGTTCGCGGGTGTCGCCGAGGGACGGAGCTGGTTGGAGACAACCGGGAAGACGAGGGTGGCATGAGTAGGAGCTTCAAGAGCCCCGAGGAGCGGCTGGGTGTGGTCCGGGATCTCATATCTGAGCACGGGGCGGTGCGAATCGACGAGCTCGCCGCCGACTTTGGAGTGAGCGAGATGACCATCCGCAGGGATCTCGACGAGCTCGAGGCCCTGGGCGTGGCGCGCCGGGTCCGTGGCGGGGCGCTGGCGTTGGGCCCCGAGCCTTTCGCTCAGCGGCACCGGCACAACGCCCGGGCCAAGGCGAGGATCGCCGAGAAGCTGCTACCCCTGCTTCCGGTCAGCGGGACCGTTGCCTTTGATGCCTCGACCACGATCTACCGGCTCGCCGCCTCCCTTGAGATTGCCCGCGACCTGGTCGTGGTGAGTAACGGCCTCGACACGTTCAATACGCTTGTGGGCAAGCCCGGGATCACCGCCACGTTGAGCGGCGGAACCCA
This sequence comes from Acidimicrobiia bacterium, assembly GCA_044867525.1. Taxonomy (GTDB): domain Bacteria; phylum Actinomycetota; class Acidimicrobiia; order Spongiisociales; family ZC4RG35; genus JALYNX01. The sequence goes on from JBIOVB010000094.1 coordinate 48,265, forward strand.
GGAGCCGCGCACCGGGAGCCTGGTCGGGCCGATGGCGGTGCGTGCCGTGGAGAGCTACTTGTACGACGTCTTCGTCTGCTCCGCCGCGGCGTTGGACCATGAGGTGGGGTCATCGGAGGCTGCCCTGGCGGAGTCCGAGGTGAAGCGAGCGTTCGGTCAAACCAGCCGCCGGATCATCCTTGCTGTCGACCAGACCAAGCTCGGCACCCGGGCCCAAGCACGAATGTTCGAATTGGAGCAGCTCGACCTGTTGGTCACTGATCTCGACCCCGACGACTCCCGGCTGGATGACTATCGGGGACGAGTCGAGCTCGCGTAGGAGGAATGATCGAGATGACCCGAGTCGGCTTCGTCCTCAAGGTCAGGCAGGACATGATCGACGAGTACAGGAGCCGACACCGCGACGTGTGGCCCGAGATGCTCGATGCGCTGACCCGCACCGGCTGGCACAACTACTCGTTGTTCATGAGAGGCGACGGCCTCCTCTTTGGGTATGTCGAGGCGGCTGGGACGTTCGCAGAGGCCCTCGAGGGGATGTCGAACGAAGAAGTGAACGCCCGCTGGCAGGCAGATATGGCGCCGTTCTTCGAGGGCTCGGACGGGGATGCCGACCGGATGATGGAAGAATTGGTCGAGGTCTTCCACCTCGACTGACCTCGCTCAGCCCCCGTTCGTCGACTCGAGCTCGGCGATTCTCCGTTCGACGAAGCGACGCTCTGATTCGTTCTGGTCCAGTGACTGCGCCAGTTTGTAGGCGGCAACCGCCTCGTCGAGGCGGCCCAGCCGACGCAGCAGGTCTCCCCTCGTGGAATGGAGGAGATGGTGGCTCTCCAACCTTGGATCTGTGGCCAACTCGTCCACGATCGCCAGGGCCGGCGACGGGCCGTCGCGCATTGCCATCGCCGCTGCTCGATTGAGGGCGACCACGGGAGAGCCGGTCGCCGCGAGCAAGAGGTCGAACAGGGCGACTACCTCGGTCCAGTCGGTTTCCTCGAACGACCGGGCGTCGGCGTGCTTGGCGGCGATCGCCGCCTGCAAGGCGTAAGGGCCTGGACCCGTGCCTCCCCGACGCAGCGCCGCCCCGAGGTGGGTGAGGCCGTCCTCGATCGCCTGTCGGTCCCATTTGGAGCGGTCCTGGTCCTTCATGAGAACCAGGTCCCCCGCTGAATCGATCCGGCTGGCGCGGCGAGAATCATGGAGGAGCATCAGGGCGAGGAGCGCCTCGACCTCGGGCTCGTCGGGCATCAATCGATGAGTGACTCTTGCCAGCCGGATCGCTTCGGAGCTGAGCTCACTACGCACCAGGTTTCTCCCCGACGATGCAGCGTAACCCTCGTTGTAGATCAGATAGATGACGGCGAGAAGTGCGCCCAGCCGTTCCGGGAGGAGGTGGTCAGGGGGGATGGCGAAGGGAATCCCCGCCACCTTGATCTTGCGCTTCGCCCGGACCAGGCGCTGCGCCATGGTGGTTTCGGGCACCAGGAAGGCGGCTGCGATCTCGGCGGTGGTCAGGCCTCCCAAGGCCCGCAGAGTGAGGGCCACACTCGATTCCGTGGTCAGCGCCGGGTGACAACAGGTGAACATGAGACGGAGCCGGTCGTCGACGATGCTCGATTCGTCGATCTCTTGAAAAGGGTCCGGGTACATGGGCGGGTCGATGAGCAGGTGCTGGCGTTCTTTGAAGCGCTGCTGGCGCCGAAGCCGGTCGATCGCCTTGTTGTGGGCGGTCCGGACCAGCCAGGCCAGAGGGTCGTCTGGCATGCCGGCTTTTGGCCACCGATCGAGCGCCACCAACCAGGCCTCCTGCACCGAGTCCTCTGCGAGGTCGAGGTCTCCAGTCGCTCGCATCAGGGCGGCGACGGCGCGGCCCCACACCTCCCGGTACAACCCGGAAGTGATCGCCCCGAAGTCGTCGGCTTCCGGTGCTCCGTCAGGCAACGATGCCGGCACGCTCCTGGATTGCCTTGGCGTACTCATCGCCGAGCTCCACGATGGGCCGGAGCTCGATCGACCCGTACTTGGCACCCGGGCACGCCGCGGCGATCGCGATCGCCTCATCGAGGTCCTTGACATTCAGGGAATAGAAGCCACCGAGGACCTCGGCGGTCTCGGCGAATGGGCCGTCCGTGGTGAGGACATCTCCGTCGTTGACTCGAACCGTGGTGGCGGTCTCGATGCCTTCGAGGGCCTCTCCGGCCTCCATCACGCCTCGTTTCACGAGATCGGCGGTGAAGTCGGTCCACTCTTCCATGTTCGCGGCCTGCTCCGCAGCTGTGAGCTGGGAGTTGTCCCATGGTGTGCTGTAGATCAACAGCAGGTAGCGCATCTTCTCTCTCCTTTTCCTGCCCCAACCTGTCTTCGGGGCCTGTTCACCACGAGGACGAACGGCCGGTTCCAGGTTCGACACATTTCTCGATCGGGCCGGCGGGTCCAACCCTACGTAGGCTCGCCGGGACGAGGTGAAGATGGCGTTCCCGGATCAGGGCGTGACTATCGACGAGGTCCAGCTAGCGGCTCGGAACCATGGCCTGCCGCTCGAAGCCTTGCGTTACGAGATCACACCTGTGGGTCTCCACTACCTGCTCATTCATTACGACATTCCCGAGATCGACTCCGAAGAATGGCGCCTTCATGTCGACGGCGCGGTAATCGACCCGCTCTCGGTTGGTCTCGATGACCTGAAGGCGATGCCGGCCGTCACCATGCGGGTGGTCATGGAATGTGCGGGCAACGGGAGGGCACGCCTCAATCCCCGCCCGGTAGGCCAACCCTGGCTCCACGAGGCGGTCGGCCAGGCGGAGTGGACGGGGGCGCGGCTGACCGAGATCCTCGACCAAGCGGGTGTCGCCCCGGAAGCGGTGGAGATCGTGTTCACCGGCGCCGACCGCGGCCGGGATGGCGGAGTGGAGCACGCCTATCAACGCAGCCTCCCGATCGGGGAGGCGATGAGAGACGACCTGATCCTCGCCTACGCGATGAACGGGCAGCCGCTCCTGCCCCAGCATGGCGCCCCCCTGCGGCTTGTGGTCCCCGGTTGGTACGGAATGGCACATGTGAAGTGGCTGACTCGGATCTCTTCGACCACTACTCGGTTCGCGGGATACCACCAGGATCGGTCGTACCGGATTCGAACGCACGATGAGGAGGCCGGCGACCCGGTGACCCGTGTCCTTCCCCGCAGCCTCATGATCCCGCCGGGGATACCGGAGTTCCTGCCCCGCACCCGGGTCGTCGATGCCGGCCCGGTGACGCTTTCGGGTCGGGCGTGGTCGGGTCATGGCGAGGTGGTCACCGTGGAGGTGAGCACCGATGGTGGAGCCACCTGGGGGCAAGCAATGCTCGCCGATCCTGTCGCCGAGCATCGCTGGAGGCAGTGGTCGTACCCATGGGAGGCGAGCCCGGGGCCGACGATCTTGTGCTCTCGCGCCACCGACGCGGCCGGAAACACACAACCAGACGAACCGCAGTGGAACAGTGGCGGGTACCAGGTCAATGCCATTCAGCGGGTTCCGGTGGAGGTGCGGGCTCCGAAAGGGGATTGACCCTTCGAGCTGCAGCTCATATACTGAACCGTATGGTTCAGTATCAGGCACTCGATCGGACCTTCTCGGCGCTTGCCGACCCGACCCGGCGCGAGATCCTGGGCAGGCTGGGGCGCGGTCCAGCCTCGATCAGCGAGTTGGCACAGCCCTTTGGCATGTCGCTCACTGGCGTGAAGAAGCATGTCGCCATCCTGGAGCAAGCGAACCTGGTGGTGACCGAGAAGGTGGGGCGGACTCGGGAGTGTCGGCTCGGGGCCGAGCAGTTGGACGACGCGGTGGACTGGATCGAGCTCTACCGCCGCCAGTGGGAAAGACGCCTCGACGGGATCGAGGCCTACCTCGAGAGCAGGAAGGGAGAGCCGAGATGAGTTACGAATTGCGAGCGGAGCGCCTGATCAACGCCACACCCGAAGAGGTGTTCGATGCCTACACCGATCCTGAGGCGCAGCGAGTTTGGTTCACCATCCTCGACCCGGGGATGATCGTGGAGAACACGGTGGACCTTCGCGTGGGCGGCGAGTGGGTGAGCGCCTGGGGATTCTCACCCGACGAGATGTTTCGGGAGACCAACGTGTTCTCCGTCGTCGACCGGCCACACCGCCTCGTGTCCCGTTCCACCGGGAGCAGCCCGGACGGCCAGAGTGTCGAGACCGATGTCGAAATCACATTCACAGCCCAAGACGCGAAGACCCTGATGACGGTTGTCCAGCGTGGGTTCCCCGATGAAGGGATGCGGGATTTCTTCCAGGACACCGGATGGCAAGGTGCATTCGACCGGATCGAGGCCTATTTCGCGGCACGCTCCGGGGCTTGACCTGGGGCCGGTCAGCCGGCGCGGTTGATTCCGGAGACGATCGCTTGGAGCGAAGCGGAGGTGGTGTCGGAGTGGATCCCCACCCCCCATAGGGTGCGCTCGCCAACCTCGAGCTCCACGTAGCAGACCGCCTGGGCGTCGGTCCCCGCCCCGATCGAGTGCTCGTGATAGTCGAGCACCCGGCAGCCGACCCCGAGGTCCTTCCGGAACGCATTGACGAAGGCCTCGATCGAGCCGCCACCGTCGCTGGTGATGACGACGTCTTCGTCGTTGGAGCGCACGGTGGCGTTGATCGTGGTGCGCTTGTCACCGTCGGTGTCTCGGGCCAGTTCGAAGCCGAGCAACTCGTAGGGCTTCAGGTTGGCCAGATAGTGACGGCGGAACTCGGTCCAGATCTCGGCTGCAGTGATCTCCTGCCCGGTCGTGTCGGTGATCCCCTGGATCACCCTGGTGAACTCGATCTGAAGGCGACGGGGGAGCTCGAGCTCCTGTTCGGTCTTGAGGAGGTAGGCGACGCCCCCCTTTCCCGACTGCGAGTTGACCCGGATCACGTCTTCGTAGGTCCGGCCGACGTCGCGGGGGTCGATCGGGAGATAGGGGACCTCCCAGAACGACTGACCGCTGTCGTGCATGGCCTCGAAGCCCTTCTTGATCGCGTCCTGGTGTGATCCGGAGAACGCGGTGTAGACCAGATCGCCGACATATGGGTGACGGGGATGGACCGGGAGCTGGTTGCAGTGCTCTGCGACCCGCCGGTACTCGTTGATGTCGTCCAGGCGGAGCTCGGGGTCGACCCCTTGGCTGAACAGGTTGAGGGCCAGGTTGATCAGGTCCACGTTCCCGGTTCGCTCGCCGTTGCCGAACAACGTGCCCTCGACCCGCTGAGCCCCGGCCATGAGCCCGAACTCGGCGGCAGCCACGGCAGTGCCCCGATCATTGTGAGGATGGAGGGAGAGGACTACCGACTCCCGGTCCCGGATCTCGCGATGGAACCACTCGATCATGTCGCCGTAGATATTGGGGGTGCTCATCTCGACCGTGGCGGGGAGGTTGAGGATGATGGGCTTCTCGGCGCTGGGCTCGATGACATCCATCACCGCTTCGCACACTTGCTTGGCAAAGGGCAACTCGGTGCCGGTGAAGCTCTCCGGTGAATACTCGTAGCGGATCTCGGAGTCGGGCAGGTAGTTCTCCTGGGCCCGGCAGTGCTCGGCGCCTTTGACCGCGATGTCCACAATCCCGGATTCGTCGGTGTCGAACACCACCCGGCGCTGCAGGGTCGACGTCGAGTTGTAGAGATGGACGATCGCCTTGGGCACCCCTACCAGGCTCTGATAGGTCCGCTCGATCAGCTCGGGCCGAGCCTGGGTCAGCACCTGGATGGTGACATGATCGGGGATGACCCGGTCCTGGATGATCTGACGAATGAAGTCGAAGTCGGGCTGGGAGGCCGAGGGAAAGCCGACCTCTATCTCGGGGAAACCGATGTCCACCAGATACTGGAACATGAGTCGCTTGCGGTCGGGATCCATCGGCTCGATGAGGGCCTGGTTGCCGTCTCGGAGGTCGACGCTGCACCACAGAGGCGCTGCCGTCAGCCGAACATCGGGCCAGGTCCGATCCGCAAGGTTGATCGCAGGGAATGGCCGGTACTTCTCGATCGGCATCACTCCCGGTCGGGCGTTCTGGGGGTTGGTGGCGGTCATCTCTCGCACCTCGATCACCGGCGACCCGGGTTACGCCCAATGGTAAACGCCGGTTCATCCACCCGGGCACTACCCGTTTTCTCGCGCCGTTCTCCTCGCCGCCACCAGCAGGCGCCGCCGGATCCCGTCGAAGGGGGCGAAGTCGTCCGGCCAGGCGAAGAAGGACAGATCGTGCACGGCGGTCACCCGGGGCCGAGTGGTGGTGAGCGGGCAGGTGTAGGCGGGGCAGAAGAGCACGTCCACGTCGTCGTCTTCGGCGGCGCGGGCCAGGCGCCGCTCCGTCCACCAGAGGCCGCGCTCCCGTCCCGATCCCA
>JBIOVB010000095.1:0-28078 GCA_044867525.1 Acidimicrobiia bacterium
CTTCACCTGTCCTCTTATCTCCCCGCCTCCGAACATCTCGGTGTGGATGTTGACGTAGGCGCCGCCGGTGGCCAGGGCCCCGATGACGTCAGCCAGGGTGGTCCACCCACAGCCGTTGCCGGCGTCGGGTGCGGTGATCGAGCCTTTGACTCGTCCTTCTGGATCCATCGTCTCGTGGATCAGGGTCACTCCGACCGGGCCGTTGACGCCCTTTACCCCACAATGGATGTGGGCGAAGAGGACCGGACTGGTCAGGTCCTCCCATTTCAACCTGAACTTGACCCGGTCCTTGCGTAGGTCGAACTGCGCCGATCCGTCGCCGTCGGACACGACCGGTGTATCGGCCACCTCCTGGCTCGGGTCGAGACGGGCCTTGAACTCTATGTCGTCGTCCGCCGCCGCCCCCAAGGGGAAAGCGGCAACGATCAAGCTCACGACCACCAGCAGCTTGGGCAGTCTGCGCAACATCATGCCTCCAGTGTTTGTCTGGTCGTAGCCCCTGAACCCCACATATCAGTCAATACGCCCCAGTGGGCCCCTTGGTTCGCGTGCTATTCGACGACCCGGGCGTCGGCAGCCTCAGTGGTGGCCACTCGATCCACGACCTTCGTGGGGAAGGCCATGGCGGCGACGAGGCCGATGAGACCGAGGACCAGGTAGAGCACACCCAGGTCTGGCCCGCCACCAAGAGCGGAGTCGAAGGCCCCCGGCTCGATGGCGACGATCGCCCCGAAGGCGATCGAGAGCAGGCTGAGCCCGATCAGGGAGCTCCGTCCCCCTGAAGACGAGGCAGCGCCCAGGAACAGGAGCCCGGCCACGATGTCGATGATGGCCATCAGGGTGGTGTGATCAAGGCCCAGCACCGTTGCGGTTTCCCCGGTCAGGGAGTCGAAACCGAGTCGGGCGAGTGCGACACCACCGAGAATCACCAACACGAGCCCAATGATGCCTGACACCATTTGGGCTGGGCTGAATACTCGTCTGCCGGCGGTACTTCGCCGTTCGTGTACTTCGTGTGAAGATGCATGATCCGTCATTGCGACTCCCTCCTCGGAGTTGTGTCGTATGACGGTTCCCGCGGCCGGTGGGGTTGAAACCCGCTTTCAGGCCCGGCAAGGGCGCCTTCGGCTGTGGCCGAAAGCGCCCCTGCCGGGGTCAGGAAGGGACTACTCAGTCGCCGTAGGCGTAGTCCCCACGACCCGTCGCTGCTGCCTCCGGGCCCCCGATCATCGCCCCATCGGTGCCGACCACGAACCAGACATCGCCCACTCCCTGCCCGGTGGTGTCACCAGGATTGGTGTCCGGGGTGTAGGTATAGAGCGGTAGGCCGTTGACGGTGAGCTGTTCTGTGCCGTCGGTCCTCGGCGCGGAGCCGAACATCGCGGCGTCCAAATCCGACCCGATCGCGGTGTCCGCCGGGACCGGCGGCCACAATGTTGCACAGTCGTCGTAGCAAGTGCTCTCACCGTTGGTGTCATTGAGGAACACGTAGACAGTGAACCCGTCCGGGTTCACCAGAACCGTCCCCAGGTCGGTGTCGGCGGTAGACACGCCCTCACCGCCGGCGGCGGCGGTCGTGCTCGCCCCGGCGTCTGGAGCTGCGGTGGTCGTTGCTCCACCGTCGCCGGCAGTGGTCGAAGCGCCCCCGTCGTCGGCGCAGGCGCCGAGGGTCAGGAGGGCGACCGTAAGTAAGGCGAAGGCTCGTTTCATTGTCATCTCCTCGTTCTCGTGCCTCCCAATACGCCTCGGGTCCACGCTCGGTTCGCGACCTGGCACAATCTGGGCATGGACCGTGAGGTTCTGGAGCGCTTCCGGGACGGAGACGAGTCGGCGATCAAAGCCGTGTACGAGCGTTACGGCGGGCCGGTCTTCGCCCTTTCGGTGAGCGTTCTGGCCGATCATGGGCTGGCAGCGGACGCCACGCAGCAGACCTTCATCAAGGCGTGGCGAGCGGCTACCACGTACGACCCGGAGCGGGACTTCGGGCCCTGGATCTACGCGATTGCGAGGCGCACGGCCATCGACATCTACCGAAAGCAGTCGAGGTCCACACCGAGCGACGACCTCGATGTGGCAATCCTCCCCCCCGGCCTGGAAACGGTGTGGGAGGTGTTCGAGGTGCGGGGTGCGGTCGACAAACTGCCCGACGAGGAGCGTCTGGTCGTCAAACTGAGCCACTTCGACGGGTACACGCACGTCGAGATAGCGGAGCAGCTCGGGATCCCGGTGGGGACGGTGAAGTCCCGCTCGCATCGGGCCCACCAGCGACTTCTCTCCCTCCTCGGCCACCTGGAGGAAACATGAGCGCCGCGAACCGCGGGAAGGTCGGCTGCGTACAGGATGTGAGCAATGGAAACTGACGATACGCGCGCGCACTACCTCGCATCCGGGTCGGGGACGCCACCCGCCGATGCGGAGCATCTCGACCTGGTTCGGGGCGTGCTGGCCAACCCGGCGACCTGGGAGGTTGCACCGCCCGGAGTCGTCGACGGCCTGCTGACGGCGATCAGAGAGGACGACGCCGCCAAGACAGTGACGCCACACCGGGGCGGGGCCTGGCTCGGAGCAGTGGGCGCGGTCGCGGCGCTCGGGCTCCTGATCACGGGTCTCGGCGCCGTCTTCGAAGATCCGACCCTGGAGACCGTGGTGGCAATCAGCGGCACCGATCTGATGCCCGCCGCCGAGGGTGTCGCAACATTGCAGCCGACCGGCTCTGGGTGGTACATCCGGCTCGACGTCGAAGGGCTGCCCCCCGCCCCCGACGGCAGCTATTACGAGGGCTGGGTGTGGAGCGACGACGACGGGGTGAGCATCGGCACTTTCCATCTCCGCGGCGAGCCGGGACCGGTGGTCCTGTGGTCGGGTGTCGACGTGGCTGATTACCCGGCGATCTGGGTGACTCTCGAGGACGAGGGTGCGGGCCCTGAGGCTTCGGACCTCATCATGATGAAGGGCCGGATCGAGGAGCTCGCCGAGACCTGAGATCAGCCCCCGCGGGACCATCTGGTGGCCAGGTTGATGATCAACGTCGCCACCACACTCACCACCAGCATCGAGGTGATGGGGATGAACACGGTGGTGTTCTCGCCCTGGTAGCGGATGTCACCGGGGAGGTTCCCGAACCAGGAGAACAGGCCCGGGAAGAAGCGGAGCAGCACCCCCACTAGCAATAGCGCGGCCCCGACGACGATGAGGATGTTGGACAGCCGCATCCTCAGCCGCCGTGGCGAATTGCCACCTTGCCCGTCTGCTCACCGGAGTCGAGGAAGTCGAGCGCCTTTGGAAGCTCGTCGAAGGAGAAGACCCTCCCTACCGGGGACTTTGCCCTGCCCGATCCGATCCATTCCGTTGCCCTGGCGAATTGGGCGTGGGTTCCCATCGACGATCCGATGAGCTCCAGCTGACGGAAGAAGAGATGAGGGATCGTCAGTTCCATCTTGGCCCCGCTCGTCGATCCGCAGATGGCGATCCGGCCACCCCGCTTTGCGGCCCGCATCGACTGGCGCAGGGTGTCCGGGCCAACGTTCTCGATGACGACGTCGGCACCACCCTGTGCGGCCATCTCGGTTCCGAAGTCACCGTCCGAAGCGAATCCCTCCGTCGCCCCCTGCTCGATTGCCCACGCGATCTTCTCCGGGGAGCGGGAGGTCACGAAGACCTGGGCACCCATGGCCAGCGCCAGATGAAGGGCTGCGGCCGAAACCCCGCCCCCGACGCCGACCACCAGCACCGTCTCCTCCCGGCGGAGGCGCGACCGCTCGAGCATTCGGAGCGCAGTCGCCGAGACCAGGCCGAACGACCCGGCCACATCCCAGGGCATCGCCAACGGCTTGCGCACCGCGTTGATCGTCGGGATGACGATCTTCTCGGTGAACGTGCCCGGCCGATGCTCGCCGAGGATCTGGAAGGACTCGCAGTAGACGATGTCGTCATTGCGACAGGCAGCGCAATGGCCACATGAGAAAGAGGGGTCGACGATGATCTCGTCGCCAAGTTCGAAGCCTGCGGTCCCCTCACCAACGGCATCCACCACTCCAGCGCCGTCGGCGCCCCCGGTATGGGGCAGGTGCTTGGGGGCGGGCAGGCCCTTGGAGAGCCAGATGTCGAGGTGATTCAAGGCGCTGTACTCAAGGTTGACCCGGACCTCGCCGGGGCCCGGGGTGGGCTCTTCCACGTCGTCGAGGTGGTAGGACCCGGTTCCCTGGGTGTCGGTGAGCTGCCAGGCCTTCATGCCGGCGAGGGTAGCCTCCGCCCCAACCACGCCAGAGGAGAGCGAATTGGGGGCGGCGCTGCCCACGGACCGGGAGATTCACACCACCTCGGTCAAGGTCAGGTTCTACGAGCTCGATCCCTACGACCACGTCAATCACACCAACTACTTCTCGTACTTCGAGACCGCCCGCATCGAGTACCTGACCGACATGGGTTGGGGGCTCGACTATCTCAAGGCACAGGGATGGCAGCTGGTGGTCGTGGAGCTGAGCGCTCGCTTTCTCGCCGCTGCCCGCTACGGCGAGGAGCTGACAATCCACACCTGGATCGAGGACGCGGGCCGGGTCCGGTCCACCTGGCGCCAAACCATGTTCCGGGGTGAGGAAGAGGTGGCACGACTGACCGTCGAGGCCGCGTTCACCGATCTGGAGGGCCGGCCTCGCCGCATTCCAGAGCCCTTCATCGAGCACATGAGACAGCTCCAGGGCGCCGACTAGGGGCGCGAGAAAACGGAAGAAAGAAGAAAGAAGCGGATGCGTCGAGTCCTAACCCAGGAACTCGCCGACCCAAGAATCGACCGGGTCACGCAGGATCTCTTCGAGCGTCCCGACCTGGATCACGGTGCCCTCCCGCATGACGGCGAGACGATCGGCGAGCAGCTGCGCCTCCTCGCGGTCGTGGGTCACCACCAATGCCGTCACCCCCCGGTCTGTGAGAACGGACCGCACCTCCTCGACCAGTCGTTCCCGGAGGTTCCGGTCCAGCGACCCCATCGGCTCGTCGAGCATCACCAGACGCGGCTTGGTGGCCAGAGTTCGCGCCAGTGCCACCCGCTGCCTCTCTCCCCCGGAAAGGTCTTCGATCCTGCGGCTGCCAAAGCCGGGGAGGCCCACCCAATCGAGCGCAGAACGCACCTCCTCATCGATGACGTCCCGCCCGGCGCCTGCCATTCGCAGGCCGAATCCGACGTTCCCCGCCACGTCGAGATGGGGGAAGAGGGCAAAACCCTGGAACATGAGGCCGAAGCCACGGCGATGCACCGGCAGGTCGACGACGCTCGCGCCATCCCAGCGCACCTCGCCCGCAGCAAGGGGCGCCAGCCCGGCAATGGCGCGGAGCAATGTCGTCTTGCCCGAGCCCGAAGGCCCGAGGACGGCGACGATCTCGGCATCGGCCACGTCCAGGTCGACATCGTGGACGATCGTGGACCCGTCGAGCACGACCGTCACCCCTTCCACGGAAAGCATCAGAAGGTCCCCAGCTCGCCGACCCGAGCCCGGTCGATCCACATCACTAGTGCGGCTGTCACCGCCGCGAGCAGAACCGAGAGCGCCATCGCCATCCCGAAGGAGGCGGGCCCGGGGCGTGACAGGAGGCGATAGATCATCACCGGGATAGTGGTGGTGTTGGGACGGGCGATGAACGACGTCGCGCCGAACTCACCGAGCGAGACGAGGAAGGCAAAGACAGCCCCGACCAAGCCCGCCCGAGCCACGATGGGTAGGTCGATCTCGCGCCAGATCCGGCCTGGGGAGGCGCCGAGCACGGCGGCGGACTCACGTATCTCGCCCGGAATCGAGCGCAGGGTGGGCACGGTCGACCGGACCACAAAGGGAATCGCGACCAGTGCGTGGGCGATCGGGATCAGGAGGAAACTCGCCCTGAGGTCGACCGGCCAACCGAGGGCGACGATGAACCCGAAGCCAATGGTCACTGCAGAGGTTCCCAGAGGCAACATCAGCGTCAGGTCGAACCAGCGTGAGAGCCGGCCGCCTCGTCCGGATACCACTGCCGCGGCCATCAGTCCGATCACGGCGGCGATCAGCATGGCCACCAGGGCGAAGAGAAGGCTGTTGCCCATCGCCGACACCGGATTGCCCACCACTCGATCCGATTCGAACAGGGACGCATAGGAATCGGAGCCAATCGATCTGCCAAACATCATTGCCAGCGGAACGGCCAGGGCAGCCAGGGTCAAGCTCACCGACACCGCGACCAGCCATCTCGACCTACCCCTGGGGCGGGGCAGATCGGCGTCCGGTCGCAGCGCCCACGACGCCGAGTGCCGCTCCTGGAACCGGGTGTAGGCGTACAGGGCGGCGGTCACTCCGACCAGCTGGGCGATGGCGAGCAATGCGGCAAGCGGAAGGTCGAAGAGCTGAACCGCCTGCCGGTATATCTCCACCTCGAGCGTTGCGAACCGGTATCCACCGAGGATCAAGACCACACCGAACGAAGTGAACGTGAACAGGAAGACGATCGAGGCCGCGGCGGCGATGGCGGGGCGCAGCAGTGGCAGGGTGATGGTGCGAAAGGCTTTCCATTCTCCGGCACCGAGCACTCGGGCGGCATCGTGGAGATTGGGATCGAGTCGGCTCCACAGTGCGCCGACCGTGCGCACCACCACGGCGAGGTTGAAGAAGACATGTGCAGCAAGGATGGCGACGATCGAGTCCCGCCAACCCAGGGCGACGAAGGCGGTCCCCACCACCACCGTTGGCATCACGAAGGGGACCGTCACCAGAGCGGTGGCTAGCCGCCGTCCCCGGAATTCGAAGTTGGAGACCGCCCAGGTCATTGGGACGGCCGCCAACAGGGTGAGGGTCGTGGACACCAGCGCCTGCCACAGCGTGAACCACCCAACCTGGAGCAGGCGGGCTTCGACTCCGGTGGACCTGATCTCCATCTCGGACAACCCGAGGGCCAGGATTCGCAGCAGGGGGTAGATGAAGAAGTAGCCGACGAAAAGGGCAGGGATCGCGGCCACCACCACCCATCCCCAACGGATTCGGCTCATCAGCCTTCCATCACCGCGACCCATTCGGAGATCCAGTCGTCACGGCTTCGGGCGATCGTGTCCGGGGTGAAGCGCTCCGGCGATTCCGGGATGACGGTGTTCTCCAGGAAGACCGAAGGCAGCTCCGCGTTCTGGTTCGCCGGGAACACGAACCAAGTGAGGGGGATGGTCTCTTGGAAGTCCACCGAGAGCAGATAGTCGACCAATCGGCCGGCAGCCTCAGGGACGAGGGTTCCGTCGAGGATGCCGGCGTACTCGACCTGGCGATAGCAGCCCGCCTCGATGACACCGGTTGGGGCCTCCTCGATCGGCTCCTCCGCGAAGACCACCTCCGCCGGGGGAGACGAGGCGTAGGACACCACCATCGCGCTGTCGCCGCCGTATGGGACGAAGTCGGCGTAGTAGGCGGTGTCCCAGTCGGGGACCACCTGGACACCGCCGGCGCGGAGGTCTGCCCAGAACTCGAGCCAACGATCCTCTCCGTACTCGACGATCGTCGCCAGCATGAAGGCGAGCCCGGGAGAGGAGGTGGCAGGGTGCTCAACAGTGAGGATCCCGGCGTACGCCGGGTCTCGAAGTTGATCCAGGCTGGTCGGGACCTGGAGACCGCTCTCCTCGAACCAGGCCTTGTCGTAATTGATGCAGACGTCGCCGTAGTCGATGGGTGTCACCATCGTGGTCTCGGGATGCAACCCTCCGATCACTTCGTTGAGCAGTGGGCTGTCATGCTCGAGGAAGACCTCCTCGTCCAGCGCACGAGACAGGAATGTGTCATCGACGCCGAACATGACGTCGGCCAGCGGGTTGTCTTTGGTCAGGATTGCCTGATTGACCATCGCCCCGGCGTCGCCCCCGGCTATGACCTCGACCTCGGTCCCTGTGGACGCGGTGAAGCCGGCGAATGTCTCTTCCGTGACTGCGTCGGCAAATGAGTCGTGCGCCAAGAGCCTCAGGGACTCGGGTGTGACCGGCTCCTCCTCCCCACACCCCGCGACCAACACGGCCAGGATCATGAAGAGGATCACCCGTCGCATCACATCACTCCTTGTTCGCCGGGAGCGGTGGTGCGGGTGTCTCCCTACGCCGGCATTATCCGGGTCAGGTTCTTCCGGTCGGGGTCTGGCAGACCCCCTCTCAGCCCGGTCCTCACCGAGCTCCCGTTGTCGAGCTCATGATACCTGCTCGCCCGATTCGGGTTGCCTGGTGGTGGTTACCCTCGACCGATGCCGGTGAACGCCCGTTGAAGATCGCGATCCTGGCTCCGATCTCGTGGCGGGTCCCCCCTCGCCATTACGGGCCGTGGGAGCAGTTCGTGTCATTGCTCACCGAGGGCCTGGTGGCGCGGGGCGTGGAGGTGACCCTTTTCGCCACGGCGGATTCGGTGACCGGAGCCCGATTGGCGGGCACCGCCCCCACCGGATACTCGGAGGACCCCGCCCTGGATCCCAAGGTCTGGGAGAGTCTCCACATCGCGGCCGTCTTCGAACGGGCCGATGAGTTCGACCTCATCCACAACAGCTTCGACTTCCTCCCTCTCACCTACAGCCGCCTGGTCGAAACCCCGATTCTGACCACGATCCACGGCTTCTCCTCGCCCCGCATCGTGCGGGTGTACCAGCAGTACAACGATCGGGTGGACTATGTCTCGATCAGCGATTCGGACCGCCATCCCGACCTCGACTACCTGGCCACGATCCACCACGGGATCGACATGTCGGATTTCGAGCTGGTCGAGGCGGTAGGCGACTATCTCCTGTTCTTCGGGAGGATCCACCCCGAGAAGGGAGCGGCCGAGGCCATCGAGGTGGCGAAGCGGGCCGGGCTGCCCCTGGTCATGGCTGGGATCATCCAGGACCAGGCTTATTTCGAGCGTGAGGTGGAGCCCCACCTCGACAACACGCTGGTCACCTACCTGGGGCCGGTTGGCCCGGAGCAGCGTGGTGCCGTCCTCGGCGGTGCCAGGGCCCTGCTCCATCTGATCAGCTTCGACGAGCCCTTCGGGTTCAGCGTCGTCGAGGCCATGGCCTGTGGGACTCCTGTGATCGCCTACCGCAGGGGCTCGATGCCCGAGATCATCGCCGAAGGCGAGGGCGGGTTCATCGTCGACGATCTGGACCAAGCCCTGCCGGCGGTGGGGCAGGCCCCGTTCATGGATCGGGCCAAGGTCCGGGCATCGGTCGAGGGCCGGTTCGACGTGGCGCGGATGATCGACGAATACCTGGCCGCTTACGACCGGGTGCTCAGCCCTCGGTGAGCCTGGTGAGCAAGTCGGGCAGAGGCACCACGGCCACCCGGGCCCCATAGTCGGAATATCCGTAGGGCAGGATCAGGTCCTCGCCGTTGATCATGCTTCCGCACGAGTAGACCACGTTGGGAACGTACCCTTCACGCTCCTCGCCATTGGGCACCAGCAACGGGTCGTCGAGATGTCCGATCACCCGTTTCGGGTCGTCCAGATCGAGGAGGATGGCTCCCAGCGAGTAGAAGCGCATCGGTCCAACCCCGTGGGTCATCACCAGCCATCCGGCTTCGGTTTCCAGTGGCGATCCGCAATTCCCCAATTGCATCAACTCCCAGGGCCGGGTCGGCACCTGGATCCGCTCCGACTTGCCCCAGATCCGCACGTCGTCAGAGAGCATCAGGTAGTTGTTCTCGTTGTCATGGCGGGAGAGGGCGGCGAACAGACCATCGATCATCCTCGGGAACAGCGCCATCCCCTTGTTCCGCGCCCCGCCGCCCTGCAGGGTGGCGATTCGGAAGGACACGAAGTCCGGGGTGTCGATGAGCTGGGGGAGGATCTGGAAGCCGTCGAAGGCTGTGTAGGTGCCGTAGTAGGTGACGGCCCCCGAATCCGAAACGAACCTGACGAAGCGGGCATCCTCCATGCCCCGGCTCTCCGTGGGGCCGGCGGGGAAGATCACCCGCTCCGAGATCGGGTAGCGGGCGTCGAAGGTCAGGCCGTAGTTCGAAGAAGCGAGCCAGTGGATGGTGCGGGCGGTTTCGATGGCAAGTGGGCGGTCGACCCTTTGTGCGAGCTCGGCGAGTGAGTCATTCACCTCTTCCAGGGTGCACGTCGCCGGGAGCGGATCGAGGACAAGGGCCGCGATCTCGTTCATCACCCCCAACTCGACGAGCTTTGAGCGCAACAGGTGCTTCTCGTATCCCCACGACCTGCGCTCTCCAGTGCCGACGAACGGCGTCGGCTCGTCGATGGTGATGTTGGACTCGGCGTCGATCACCCCGGACCGAAATTCGATGGAGGAGAGATGTCCCTCGCCGATGGCTCGCAGGCTCACCACGACTCGCTGCTCCCCGGTTCCAAGGCCGCTCTGATCCGGGGCCGGGACGATGGAAGGGTTGCCCAGAGATGCGGCCTCGACCGAGTACTCATGGGTGAAGTAGGCCCCGATCAGGTCTCGGCGCTCCGGGTCGAGGCTCTCCGGATCATCGACGTGGCTGGCTACCAACTCGAAATGGCGCCTGAGGGCGCCGTCGAGGTCCCGATGACGGTCGCCGAACTGCTCCAGTGTGGCCCGGAGTGTCTCGGTGACCTGGACGTCGGTCATGGCGAGCACCCGGTCGACCACCCGGCTGGTCCGGGAGTGGCCGTCGGGGAACACCTGCTCCCCTGGGAGGAACGGCTTGGCGATCACCCGTCCCGGATCGGGACCGAATGCCACTTTGGCGTGGGTGAGTGGGATCGTATTCATGGGGACCTGGTGCGGTCGGCGGCCTGGGGCGAGGGCACGATCGAAAGGGTAGGAGATCGTCGCCCACTGTCCACGGACCGTAGACCTATTCGCCCGACGCCTCCGCCCAGCGCTGCATTGCCATCAGGCCCGAGATGGTCGATTCCGCGCCGTGATTCCGATTGAGGCCGGAACGGGTGAGCCCGTCGCAACAACCACCGGTCCTCGGGTCGTAGAGCCTGGAGCCGTTGTCGTTTTCGCCGAGGAACCATCGCACCGCCCGTTCCAGGTGGTCCTTCCACCCCGGGTCGCCGGTGATCCGCCACGCCCGGAAACAGGCATCGGCCATGGCACCAGCTTCGACCGGCTGCTGGTCGAACCCGGGTCGGGGCTCGCCGGGGGCCCATCCCCCGGTCGGGGTGAAGCTGAAGTGTCGGTTCACGGTCTCGGCGTCGACCAGCCATTCGAGGAGGCTCAGGCCGCGCCGGACGAGGAGCTCGTCTTGCAGGATGCTGCCGGCTGCGAGCAGTGCCTCCGGGATACGGGCATTGTCATACGCGAGCCGGGGCTCAGGCCAGGGCCAACCTCCGGTTCCCATGTCGCCGAGCCGGGCGCTGCCCCGTTTCAGAAGCGCCAGGGCACCGCCGTGGTCGGGCCGCGCCAACAGCATCTCGGCCGCCCCCAGCATCGCGAAGGCGGTGGATCGGAGCGGCCTGGGATCGAAATCAGCGTTCCTCGAGAAAAGGTCGGCACCGGCCACCCGGCTTCCTCCCAAGGCCGCGAGATGCGCCGCGGTTCCCAGTGCCCAGAGCGCCCGGCCCTGCGAGTCCTCGGAGCCGATCGGGTCGGTCCACGCCCCGGAGCTGTCCCTTCGATTGTGAAACCCGCCGGTCTCGAGCGCGGCGGCGATAATGAAGTTGATGTAGATCCCGGCCAACCCGATCAGCTCGTGGCCGGGCTCGGGCTCCCGGCACACGACGATCAATGCGCGGGCGTTGTCATCGGTGCAGTAACCGTGTTCCCGGCGCGGAGTCAGGTAGTGGGCGTGCTCCCAGAGGCCACGCAGGTCCGTCGTGCGTTGCAGATGGTCGAAGCAAGGAGACGGGATCAGGGGGATCTCGACAGACGCCGGCGTGGGACTGGGGGTGCCCGTCGTCAACCCACCCGTGCGAGTGGTCCTCGCGCCCGATCCGTGATCAGTCGATCGACCACCGCCTCATAGCGACGCGCCACCACCGGCCAGTACATGGTCGAGCCGACCGTTTGGGCACGGTTGGCCATCCTGGCTGCCAGCGAAGGGCTCTCGGCGACGGTCCGTATCGCCTCTCCCATGGCCACGGGGTCGGAATGAGGGACGACGATCCCTGCGCCACCGGAGAGCAGCTCGGTGGCGTGAGGGAAGGCTGTGGCGATGACTGGCTTGCCCGCCCCGAGGGCCTCGACCAGGACGCCGGAGGTGACCTGCTCGGTCGACTCGTAGGGGAGGATCACGAAGTCTGCGCTGCGGACCGCGAGAGTGAGGGCGTCGATGTCGAGATATCGGCCGTCGAACTCGACGATGTCCCTCAGCCCGAGGTCTTCGACTCGCTGAACGAGCCCATCCCGATAGGCATCTCCTGATGTTGCTCGGACCTTGGGGTGGGTCTTGCCGAGGATCACATAGCGGGGAAGTGGGCTCAGGTCCCCGACCCCGGTGAAGGCCTCGATCGCCGACTCCAGTCCCTTTCCGGGGCCGATCAGGCCCCAGGTGAGGAAAACCGGGCGATGACCATCGGCAAGCGACGGCCCGCGGAGGCTGAGCCGCGCCCCATGCGGAATGATGGAGATCTTCGAGGGGTCGACGTCATAGGCCTCGACCAGCCTTCGGTTTGCGGTCTGGCTCATCACAACCGTCTCGTCGGCCATCGCCACGACGGCTTCCAGGATCGAGCGTTGGCTGGGGCTCGGGTTGCTCAAGACCGTGTGCAAGGTGGCGATCGACGGGATTTCGAGGCCTCTCAAGACGTCGAGGGCCTCGACCCCGTCGGGGCCACCGAAGATCCCATACTCGTGCTGGATCATGGCCAGGTCGAACCCGTTGAGTGCTTCGATTGCCCCTCGCAGCGACCCTGGCTCCCCGTTGACATGGCTGTAAACGACCTCTGGGGCGAGGGCGTCGATGGCGGTGTCCGACACGCTCACCACCCCCAGGCCCTCGTCAGAGCCCCGTTCGTTGGCGATTGCGTGACGCAGCGCCTTGGTGAAGGTGGCCAGCCCACACGAAGTCGGTGGGTAGGTGGAGAGAAAGCCGATCGTGCTCGGGCTGGATGAGGATGTCATTGAATAGCCGCTCTTCGATTGTCCGGGTGACTGTGTTCGGTGGTGCTGACGCAGTCACTCAAACGTTGGAGATGCGAGTTCATATGAACACCGCGTTACGACTTTGTGTCGGCTCCCCGGGATATGCATTGTATACCCGCTCCCGAAGTGGCAAAACCGGTGATCCGAAATGGCTACGAGGGCGGGGCGAAGGCGAGCACCGTGTTGTGCCCTCCGAACCCGAAAGAGTTGGATAGAGCGGGTCCCGCTTTCCAGTCCCGCGGCTCGCGAACGATGTCGGATAGCGGGATCTCGGGGTCCTGATTGGTGAGCCCGATGTTGGGTGGCAGCTCTCCGCGCCTGATCGCCTCCACGACGACCGCCGCTTCGATCGAGCCGGAGGCGCCCAAACCGTGCCCGGTAGTGCCCTTCACCGAGGACACCGCCGGCTGGCGCTCGCCGAACACCCGGGCGATGACCATGCCCTCGGTCCGGTCGTTGAGGTCGGTACCGGTGCCATGGGCGTTGATGTATGCGATGTCGGACGGTTCCAAACCTGCGTCCTCCATCGCCAGCCGGATGGCCCGCTCCGCGCCGACTCCCTCGGGATGGGGAGCGGTGATGTGGTGGGCATCAGCGGTCGATGCCCCGCCCATCATCTCGGCGAGGATCGTTGCTCCCCGGGCGTCGGCCGCCTTCTTGGCTTCGAGCACAAGGATCGCGGCGCCTTCGCCCATTACGAACCCGTCGCGGTCGACGTCAAAAGGCCGGGCGATTCCCGACGGGGACAGTGCCCGGGCAGCCTTGAAGCCAGACGCCGCCGATTTCCTGGCAGCTGCCTCGGTGCCCCCGACGATGGCTGCGTCGGCGTAGCCCCACTGGATTTGGCGCAAGCCGTCGAGGATCGACTGGGCGCCGGCCGCGCACGCAACAACCGGAGTCGATACCTGGCCCCCGAACCCGTACTTGATCGAGATCGAGGCTGCCGCGGCGTTGGCCATCATCATGGGGATCAGGAACGGCGACACTCTCGGATCGTCGTCGTCGGAGGCATGGACCAAAGTCTCGAGTGACTCCAGCCCACCGATCCCGGTGGCCAGAGCGACGGTGACCCGGTTTGGGTCGACCTCGAGCTCGCCGGACTGGGCGAACGCCTCGTGCATCGCCACCATCGCGAACTGGGTGAAGCGGTCGAGTCGTCTGTGCTCCCGCATCGGGATCCATGGCTCCGGGTCCCAGTGCCGCACCAAGTAGGGCCCGGTCGAATCCGGCTCGTGCTGGAGGCCCTTCCAGAGATCGTCTGTTCCGGTGCCGGGGGCAGCCACCACGCCGATCCCGGTCACCACCACTTGACGCTTGCTCATGTCCCCAATTGTGCCCTATTGCTCAACTTGGAAATACAGAACGCTGGAGCCGGCGCATACCTTCCAGCCACCGCTCGTAATCGTTGGCCTTGTTCTGGAAGAAGCGAGCCACCTCGGGATGGGGGAGGATGAGGAAGCGCTCCTCGGCGAGCCCGGTGACGACGTCCTCTGCTACCGCTTCCGGATCGATTGCATCCGCTTGCAGTAGGTCCTGGAACTCGGACGCCGAGTCGAGGAAAGGTGTGCGCACCCCCATAGGGCAGAGGCAGCTCACCTTGACCCCTCGATCGCCATAGGTGATGGCCAGCCATTCGGCGAAAGCGAGGGCCGCATGCTTGGTCACGGAATACTGGGCGGCCTTCAGGTTGGTGAGCAGACCCGCAGCCGACACCGTGGCCAGGAAATAGCCCTCACCACGGGCCACCCAACCTGGGACGAGGCAACGAGCCGCGTGGACGTGTGACATCAAGTTCACTTGCCACATGCGGTCCCAGTCTTCGGGAGCGGTCTGCTCGTCGCCGGCGAAGCCGATGCCGGCATTGGCGCAGAACAGATCGACCGGCCCGAATCGCTCTTCGACCTCAGCGATCAGACGGTCGTTGTCCTGGGGCCGGGAAACATCGGCCCCGACCGCGATCGCCCCGGTTTCCGCGGCCACCTCCTCGACGGAGGCGATGTTGAGGTCGGCGAGGATCAATGCCCGCGGCCTCTCCTTGGTGAAGCGCCGGGCCATGGCAGCACCGATCCCGCTTCCGGCTCCGGTGACCACGACGACCTTGTCGCTGAGGATCATGCGCCCGACGTTACGTGGGGTCAGAAGGCGGCGTCACTGAGGATGTCGGAGCCGCCCTTCACCGCGGCCACCAGAGCGTCCGCCAATGGGAGCAGCTGCTCCCCGTAGAAGCGGGCGGTGACCACCTTCTCGGTGACGAACTCCTCCGACACATCGGCAGGGTGCTCGAGTGCGGCCAGTGCGGAGCGGGCCATCAGCCACCCTCCGGCGACGGTGCCCAGTTGGCGCAGATACGGTGACGCCCCGGCCAGCGCCGATGGGACGTCCCCTGCCGCGAGTCGCTCCCCAAGCCACGAGGACGTCTCGGCCAGTCCCTGGATGGAGGTCGTCAGCCGATCGCGGAACAATGCAAGCTCCTCGTGATCGTTCATGGCGGCAGCCACGTCCGCCATCTCGGTGATCAGCTCGGTAACCACCGCACCGCCCTCCAGAGGCAGCTTGCGCAATACCAGGTCGACGGCCTGGATTCCGTTGGTCCCCTCATATATGGGTGCGATCCTGGAGTCCCGCAGCAACTGGGCGGCCCCCGTTTCCTCGATGTAGCCCGCGCCGCCATGGACCTGGATTCCGATCGACGCAAGCTCGACGCCTATGTCGGTGCACCAGGCCTTGACCACCGGAGTGAGCAGGGCGAGGCGGCTGGCGGATCGCTGTCTCCGCTCCTCGCTCTCATCGTGGAAGCAATGGTCGGCCTCAGCCGCGACCACATAGAGCAGGGCGCGCATCGCCTCCACATACGCCTTCATGGTGAGCAGCATCCGGCGCACGTCAGGGTGCTCGATTATGGGGACACTCTGCTTGTCCTTGGCGCCGACCATTCGGCCCTGGACCCGCTGTCGGGCATAGGCCAAGGCTCGTTGATAGGCACGTTCGGCGATGGCCACCCCCTCCATGCCCACCCCGACCCGGGCCGCATTCATCATCGTGAACATGTTGCGCATCCCGGACTGGGGCTCGCCGACGATGTAACCGAGCGCTCCTTCCCCTTCCTCCCCGAAGGAGATCACACAAGTCGGTGAGGCGTGGATCCCGAGCTTGTGCTCCAAGGAGACCACCCGGAGGTCGTTGCGCGGCCCTGGATTGCCGTCCTCGTCTGGGATGAACTTGGGGACGAGGAACATCGAGATCCCCCTGGTACCGGGGCTGGCTTCGGGGGTGCGGGCCAGGACCATGTGGATCACGTTCTCGGTGAGGTCCTGGTCGCCCCAGGTGATGAAGATCTTGGTCCCGAACAGCCGGTAGGAACCATCCTCTTGGGGAATGGCGCGGGTGCGGAGGGCGCCGAGGTCCGACCCCGCCTCCGGCTCGGTCAGATTCATCGTTCCGCTCCACTCGCCTGCCACCAGCTTTTCCAGGTAAGTCGCCTGGAGGGCCTCGGAGCCGTGGGTCACCAGCGCCTCGACCGTCCCATGGGTGAGCATCGGGCACAGGGCAAAGGCCATGTTCGCCGTCTTGAACATCTCCTCGATGACGACGCCGACCAGATAGGGAAGGCCCCCGCCGCCCCACTCCTCGGGCATGTGGGCGGCGGCCCAACCAGCGTCCACGTACTTGCGGTAGGCCTCCTTGAAGCCGTCGGGGGTCCGCACCGTCCCGTCCTCGTCGAGCACCGAGCCCTGGCGATCGCCGATCTGGTTCAGCGGGGCGATCACCTCGGAGAAGAAGCGGCCAGCCTCCTCGAGCATGCTGGCCACGGTCTCGGGATCGGCATGCTGATACCCGTTGAGCTTGGAGACCTCCTCGAGCCCGGCGACGTGGTTGAGGAGGAAATTGAGCTCATCGAGTCGGGGGGCGTACTCCGACATGACGCTCAAAGGCTACCGAGCTTGCCGTAATTGGGAACGGGAGCAATCCCTGTGAATGCTCCCCGACTCAATTACGTGAGGGGCCGTCGAGCACCGCGTCGATCAGGGCGGGTAGGACTTCACCTATCCCGGCGTCGACCTTCGCGGTGGCGAGATGGTCGACCTCGGTCGCACCCCGGTTGATGATCACGATGGGGAGTGAGCGGTCCGCCGCACGAAAGACGACGTCCGATGCCGGCCACACGGCGACCGTCGAGCCCACCACCAGGACCGCATCGGCCATCGCCAGGAACAGCAGGGCCTTGCTCAACTCGTCATCGGGGAGCATCTCCCCGAACATCACGGTGGTGGTCTTCACCAGGCCCCCGCACGACGGGCAGGCCGGGTCGAGGTCTCCGGCCTCAACCCAGCCCAGGACCTCGTCGGTCGGCCACACCGACGCGCAGCCGAGGCAGTGGCACCTTCTGACGTTGCCGTGCAACTCGGCTACCAGGTCGTGGTCGAGCCCGGATTCCCCGTGCAACCCGTCGACGTTCTGGGTCACCACCCCGACCAGCCGCCCGGCATCGGCCAGCCGCTTGATCGCCCCGTGGCCGGAGTTCGGGGCGACCGTGGAGCGGGCACCCCACAGCTCACCGTGGAGGTGCATCTGCCACCCACGTTGCCGCAATTCGGAGCTCGTGCGGTAGCGATCGATGTGGAAGTCGTCAGGGTCGACCTTGGTCCAGAGGCCATCGGGCCCTCTGAAGTCGGGGATCCCGGACTCTGTAGAGACCCCAGCACCGGTGAACACCAGGATCGCACGTGCCGGGCGTAGAGCGTCGATGGCCAGAGTCAGGTCGGTCACCCGAGGATTATCGGGGTGGTGTTGGATTTAGGCTCAGCGAATGCCAGCAAAGAAAGGCCCCGGCCGGCCTGAGACCGAGATGATGACCCTGGGTTGGGATCCGCCCCGGGGCATGGGATCACTGAAGACCCCGCTCTTCCAGACCTCCACCTTCCGGTTCGATTCCGCTGAGGAGGCGAAGCGGTCCTTCGACGTCACGTACGGCGGGGAGACGCCGGGTGAGGGAGAGGATGTCGGGTTCATCTACACCAGGCTCGATCATCCCAATCTGGTGGTGGTCGAGGAGCGGCTCGCCTTGTGGGACGACGCAGACCAGGCCCTGTTGTTCTCCAGTGGGATGGCGGCGATCTTCACCACCGCCCTGACCTTGCTCCGCCCCGGAGACCTGATATTGCACAGCTCACCTCTCTACGGGGGGACCAACTCGGTGTTCCACCACGTCCTGGCTCCGATGGGCATCGACATCGCATCGTTCGGCCCCGATTCCGACGAGCCCGAGCTCGATGAGCTGACGGCCGGGCGCCGATTGGGGATGGTCTACGTCGAGTCGCCGGCCAACCCCACAAACGACATCTTCGACATCGCCATGGCATGCAGGGTGGCCGCCAAGCATGGCGCTCCCGCCGTGGTCGACAACACCTACCTGGGCCCGCTCGGCCAACAGCCGCACAGCCTCGGAGCCGACCTGGTGGTCTACTCGGCCACCAAGTACTACGGGGGACACAGCGACCTGGTGGCCGGTGTGGTGACTGGTTCCGAAGCCCTACTCGGGAGGATCAAGACCATGCGCTACCGGATCGGAACCACTGCCGACCCCCACTCGGCATGGCTGCTCGGCCGGAGCCTGGAGACCTACTCCCTTCGCTGGCAGCGTCAGGTCGACAATGCGATGCAAGCTGCGTCATACCTGTCGGCTCATCCCAAGGTGAGTCGGGTCGGCTACCTGGGGTTGATCGCAGAGGATGATCCAGTGCGCGAGCTCTACGAGCGGCAGTGCACCTCCCCGGGGGCGATGATCACTTTCGAGATCGAAGGGGGTCGAGAGGAGGCGTTTCGATTCCTGGACTCGACGCGGGTAGTCGGGTTGGCAACATCATTGGGCGGCACCGAGTCGATTGCCTCGCACCCGGTGACCACCAGTCACTCCAACGTCGACGTCGTCACTCGCCGGGAAATGGGGGTCACCGAGGGGATGATCCGGTTCTCGGTGGGGATCGAGGCCGCAGAGGACATCATCGCCGACCTGGAACAAGCCCTGGAGAAGGTCTGATCTCATAGGTCTTCCAACCCATGTTCGGCCACTCTCCGCGCGTGGATAATGCTGTCCGGGATCGAGCGGTCGGGAGGCACGCAGACGTGGGAGAGATGGAAAGACGAAAGGCGCTGGTCTTCGTTATGGCAATCGTTGTGGTGGTCTTGGCTGCGGTGACGCTCGCAATCACCACCGCCACGAGCAACGACGACCCGGGGACCGAGCCGCAGAGCATCACATCGCAGGTTTCTTCCTCGTTCGCGACCGGGGGTTCACGCCTGCGGTTCTAGGGCAAGGAAGAAAAGGAGCTCCTACCCATATGGAGCCACGGAGGCGGCCCCTCGGGGCCGCCTCCGTTTTTGTCCTCGGGTCCTAGGGGCAAGGAAGAAGAGGAGCTCCCGGTATCTATTGGAGCCACGGAGGCGGCCCCTCGGGGCAACCCCGGTCGGCGCGCTCGAGGTCAACCCCGGTCGGCGCGCTCGAGGTCAACCTCGGGCGATGCGGAGTTGCTCGGCCAACCCCTGGCCTGTCGTCGCCAGGTCCGTGGCCACCGCCGAAACAGTGAACCCGTACTCGAGGAGACGGAGAGCCGCCTCCCCATCTCCACAATGAAGCCCGGCGAGCTTGCCGTGTTTGGCGGCGGCCTCGATCACGGTGGTGAAAGCCTTCTGCATTTCGTCGGCCAAGCGATGGGTGCCGTCGAACACCGAGACGACATCCGATCCCGGGATCCCGCCCACGGACAGGCCGAGATCTGAAGGCCCGACATAGAGCCAATCCACCCCATCAACTGCGGCGATCGATTCTGCGTTCTCGACGGCCAATGTCGTCTCGATCTGCACCGCCACCAGTGGCTGGTAATCATCGGCGAGGGGGTCGATCCGAGTCATTTGCATCCCGAAGGACCGTGTGCCTTGAGGGGCATAGCGGGTGGCAGCGACCACGGCCCGGGCCTCGTCGGCGTCGTTCACCTGCGGTGCCATGATCCCGATGGCACCGAGGTCCAGGGCCCGCCCGATCACAGCTGGGTGGTGGCTCTCGACGCGGACGATCGTCGGCACGCCGAACGCGGCGAGCATGGCGAAGGTTTCGACACCAAGGGACGCGATATGGGCCCCGTGTTGGGTGTCGATCGCGACGAAGTCGGGCTCGGCGGCGGCGGCGGTCTCCAGCACTCGTGGGCCGGCGGTCACCGACCACAGGCCGAGGATCGGATCTGAGTGACGGAGGGGATCGGAGGCCCTGTCTGGCATCGGATGAAGCTACCGACGGAGAATCTCAATTTGGCTGTCGAAAGCGCACCGTTTCGTTCGTCTTCATCAAGAGCGGTCCACAGACAGTGAACCGGAGAAAGGAGACGGCATGGCCAAGTTCGTGTTCCTGTATCACGGCGGCAAGGCACCGGAGTCCGAAGAGGAGGGTGCGGCCGTGATGAAGGCTTGGACCGATTGGTTCGGCGGCCTGGGATCGGCAGTGGTCGACGCGGGCAACCCGACGGGGGCTTCTGCCACCGTATCGCCCGATGGGTCGGTGACGCCCGGCGGCGGCGCCAACCCGGTCAACGGCTACTCGGTCATCGAGGCCAACAGCCTCGACGACGCAGTGAGCATCGCCAAGGGCAGCCCGCACCTGGAGTCGGGCGGTTCCGTCGAGGTCGGAGAAAGCCTCGACATGTGATCCGGCGCGCGGGGCGGTTCTCCGTCCCGCGCCCCTTCACCCCAAGGCGTCGACGAGTGTGACTGACCTCACCCGCCGCGACGCCAACCGGCCGCCGATGGCCGCCCCGAACACCCCAAAGGGGAGGGCGAGCACCGGGACTGCGACCAGAACCCAAATCGCGTTGGGGAGGTTCATCCCGATCGGGTAACCGCCTTCCCCGTCGAAGAACAGGGTCTGGTCGATTTGGTAGTGCCGCATCGCCTCGGGCACGCCAACCAGGAACATGACCAGGGTGCCGAGCAAGGCTCCCCACATAGCGATGCGAAGCCCGGCACCAAAGCTCCGCTCCCATTTGGCCCCGAACATCGCGGCCAGGAAAAGAACGACGATTGGTCCGAAGACGACCCATACCCCCGCATCGGTGCCCGAATATCGCGCTGTCGCCAAGTAGCCCAGGGCCAGGATGATCCCGGCGGCACCCGCGACGATGCGGGTACGCCGGCTCGGGACCAGCACGGTCGGCGTGGCCAAAACCAGCCAGAGCCCGAATGCCAACACGATCGCCAGTGCGGCCAGTCCCTTGATCGTGAGCAACTCACGAGCACTGGGCTGCTCGACGAGGAAGTAGACCGTGGTGGCGATGCAGCCGATCACCGCCACCATGATCGATACGGTCAGCAGCGATGGCGTGCGGCGATCCGGCCCAGTCCTGCCCTGCGGAGGAAAGAGCGCGGTTCGTGCGGCGCCCAACGCAAACCACCACCTGGTCGTCTGCCCTCGGACCTCGGCGAGCTCGACGCTCATCGCTCGCCCCCATTCCTCGCGCTCCTTGGGAAGTGCAAGCGACGCAACTGACAGCAACCATTCCGGCGCATCGGCCTCGGGCCTGGCGACAATGATCCGACGCCACGATGCGCCGCACACGATCCGAACCGCGATCACCCAGGGGAGGGCGACCAAGGCGATCATCGCGATCGTGGCCGGCGCCCCTGCCTCCGGCGGCTCGCCACTGACGAACTCGATGAACCAGAAGGCCGTGAACATCAAGACAACCGTGGCCGAGGCGATCCTCCCGCACCGTCGCCCGGTCTGGTTCACGCTCCCCCCCAAGTCGGCGAGGGGACAACCAGGTTGGTCGACGCCGGTGCTATCGCGGCTGCATAGTCACGACCGGCCGGCGTTAGCCGATAGAGATGCCGTGGGGGACGGCCGGGAGCAGGATCGGACTCCCATTTGGTCTCCAGGAAGCCCCGGTCGGCGAGTCGGATCAGGATCGGGTACATCGACCCCGCCTTGATCTCGAGCTCCATGCACAGCTCGTACCCGTATCGCCAGGCAACAGAATCATCCGTCAGGGAGCGGAGCACGCGGATCGTCTGCTCGGAGGGCCGTCTTGCCGCCATGTGGAAGCAACTCTATATAGGTAGAGTTAGTATGGCGAGCGCGATGCCGGATTCAATGCGTTGTGCGATCCTGGTGGAGGGTCTCAGTGATCGGGCGGCTTTGGAGACGCTGGCCGCCCGTCGAGGCCGTGACCTGGTTTCCGAGGGCGTTGTGGTGGTGGCAATGGGGGGCGCCACCAACATCGGCCACTTCCTCGAGATCTATGGGCCGCCTGGTCTCGGTCTCGGACTCGCCGGTCTCTGCGATGCTGGTGAGGAGGGCGACTTCCGTCGCGGGTTGGAGCGGGTCGGGCTCGGCACGACACTCACGCGTGATGGGATGGAGTCCCTCGGATTCTTCGTCTGTGAGCCGGATCTCGAAGCCGAGTTGATCCGAGTCCTGGGATCAACCGTGGTCGAGGAGGTTCTCGAATCTCAGGGCGAGCTGGGCTCGTTTCGCATCATGCAGCGCCAGCCTGCACAACGAGGGCGGCCGGTCGAGGACCAATTGCGGCGCTTCATGGGCACTCGTTCCGGCCGCAAGGTGGCCTACGGTCGGCTGCTAGTGGAAGCGCTCGACATGGCGCGGGTTCCCCGGCCTTTGGATGGCGTATTGGCCCATGTCTGAGCCGTTCAGTCGTCGTCGGTTTCGATCCCGAGGGCGACGAAAATCCGATGGCGTTCCTCGGCGTACTGGCTGGCACTGATGAGGTCGCCCTCGAACTTTTCACTGAGGTTCGCGAACTCCTCCATGAGTGCTGCCTCGGTCTCCGCTGGGATCGATTCTGTCTGGCTGGTGAGAGCTTCTCGCCTCTCTCGCTTGTCGGCCTTCTGCTGCTCCTTGCGGAGCTCACGGGCGCGCTTCGCCGCGGCGTCGCCTCCCGACTTCGCCATCAGCGAGAGCGCTCTTTGGCCTGGTTCACCGTGAGCTGACGGCCGTTGATCTGCTGCCCGTTCAGGGCTTCGATGGCGGCCTGAGCTTCGGCGTCGTTGTCCATCTCGACGAACCCGAATCCACGGGAACGGCCGGTGTCACGGTCGGTGATCACCTGTGCCCGGGTCACGGAACCGTGCTGGGCGAACAGCTTCTCGAGCTGTGTGGAGTCGGTATCGAAGGTGAGATTTCCGACGTAGAGGTTGGTGGACATTGCATTTGCTCCTTTGAGCTCGACCGTCGAAATCATGCGCTGTTGGGCGATCAGACGTGGATCTCGAATTCTTGAGACGAGATGCCAGGTATGTGCCCTACGAAGACTCCACCCGACGGAAACGAAGGAAGCGAAGCGATGCGCAGCACGCTTTCAGGCGTGCACTGTCGGTGTGATCTTAACCGGATGGCGGGTTTTCCGGATTTCGAGGCGATGGTCGACAGCCCGCGGAAACGTTGCGGCGGGGTTGAAGTCGGGGCGCTCGGATCGGCCTTTCCTCGATGCTGTCTACACCTTCTCGATTTCGGACGGCACCTCCAGGGCATGACCTTCGACCGAGATCTTTGGCAGCAATCGGTTGAGCCATCGCGGGAGCCACCAGTTGGCGTCCCCGAGTAACTCCATGGTGGCCGGGACCAACAGCATGCGGACGATGGTGGCGTCGACCAGCACCGCACTGGCAAGGCCGACTCCGAACAGCTTGACGATGCGATCGGGCTCGCCGATGAAGCTGCCGAACACCACGACCATGATCGCCGCCGCCGCGGTGATAACCCGGGCAGTCAAGGCCAGGCCATCGGCCACCGAGCCCCGGCTGTCGCCGCTGCGGACGAATTCCTCACGGATCCTCGACAAGAGGAAGACCTCGTAGTCCATGGAGAGGCCGAACACGATGGCGAACATCATCATGGGGACAAAGGGCTCGATCGGCCCCGGCTCGATGCCGAGCAGGTCTCCCCCCCATCCCCATTGGAAGATGACGGTCACGATCCCGAATGCCGCCGCCAGGGACAACAGGTTCATGATCACCGCCTTGAGCGGGACCAGCAGTGAGCGGAACACCAGCATCAGGAGGATGAAGGAGAGGGCCAGCACCACCCCGATGAAGACGGGCAGCCGTTCGGTGAGGTATTCGGAGAAGTCGACCGACGCCGCCACGCCCCCGGAGACGACCACGTCGAGCTCGTTGCCGGCGGTGGCCTGAGGGAGCACCTGGTCGCGGAGCCGACTCACCAGCTCGGTGGTCGCCTCATCCTGGGGAGCCGTGGTTGGGAACAACCGCCACAGGACGGCCGTCGCCGCCGCCGGGTCGTTGGGGATTGCGGGGGTGACGAAGGCGACACCCTCGTCGACGGCGAGTGCCTCGGTGACAGCCTCCAGGACGGCCGGGTCGGTGCCCTCGGGGAGCTCCACCGCCAACAGCAGCGGGCCATTGAACCCGGGGCCGAACCCGGCGGCCAGCAGGTCGTAGGCGCGCCGGGTGGTGGTGTCCTCGGGATAGTTGCCTTCGTCGGAGAATGCGAGCCGCTGGTCGAGGTAGGGGAAGGCCAGGGCGAGCAGGATCACGGTGCCGGCGATGGCGAACATCCATGGCCGGTGCTGGATGGCACGGCTCCATCGGTAGGGCACAGTCTCCTGGAGCGGCTTCGGGGCCCGGCGCGGCACCTCGCGCCGCAACGGGGCCAAGGCGAAACTGGCCACGATGACCACCCCGGCCAGGGCGAGCCCGACTATTGCCAGCGGCTGGAAGGCGAGGGCCACCCCGACCAGGCCGACGGCGAGGAGCAAAGCGCCTATGAGGCCGCGCCATCTGGTGACCTCGATCCGTTCCCCGGCGAAGCCGATCATGGCCGGGAGCAAGGTGAGGGAAGCGATGGCGGTGATCGCCACCACCACGGCGCAGGCGATGGCGATACCGGTGATGAACGAGAGATTCATCAGAACCATGCCGAGCAGCGAGATGACCACGGTCGAGGCGGCAAAGGTGACGGCACGTCCCGCGGTGTCCATCGCGACCACCAGCGACTCCTCGATGGAGGCCCCGGCGTGCATGTTCTCCCGAAAGCGGGTGACGATGAACAGGGCGTAGTCGATGCCCACCCCGAGACCGAGCATGATCGCCACCGTGGTGGAGAACTCGGGGATGGAGAAGACGTTGCTCAGGATCCCGACCAAGGCGGTGCCGACCCCGATCCCGGCGAGGGCAATCCCGATGGGCAGGCCCATGGCGAGCACCGACCCGAAGGCGAGGATGAGGACGATGATGGCGAACGCGATCCCGAGCAGCTCGGAGTCAGGGACCTCGAACTCGGCGAAGATCTGGCCCCCGAGCTCGATTTGAAGCCCTTCTATCTCCGGCATCAGCTCCTCGAGCTGGTCGCTGATCGCCGCCGCCTCCTCCAGGGTGGTGTCACGGGAGATCCCGATTTGGGCGTAGGCGATCTTGCCCGCCTCCGGCCCTTGGGCCGCGATCTGTTGCGACCCTTCGGGGCTGTAGGGACTGACGATGGTGATGCCTTCGATCTGGCTGGCCGTGTCGAAGAACTCGGTCATGGCCGCTTGGACCTCGGGGTCGTTCACCCCCTGCTCGGCCCGGAAGACGATGGTTCCCCCCTCGCCACCGGCCGCCGATCCGGCGAAGTGCTCTTCGAGGATGTCGAAGCCGCGCCGGCTCTCGACATCGGGGAGGGCGAACTCGGTGCTGTAGGCGGTGCCGACTACCGCGTTGGAGAGCACCCCGACCAATATGAGGATGCCGAGCCAACCAAGGGCAACCTTGCCCCGGTTACGGAAACACCAACGGCCAAGACTGGCGAACAAACCTGCTCCTCTGTGAGTGAGTTGGCGAGGGTAATCGGAGTGCGCCGTTGCCCAATCTGCCCGACGCATGACTCAGGGTGCGCCGCCCCAAGGTGCCCTCACGAGGCTGGCCGCTCGGTAGCCCCCAGGACTCGATCCCGAATCCGTGAAAACACCAGTCTTGGTGCGTAACCAAAGATCTTCTGCCGTCGATTACCTGGGTACCCGTTGGGCGCGGCGGCAGGCGTGGAGATGGAAGGAGCTCATGGTGCTGAGACGCCGTGCACCGGAAGCGGGTTCGAGTCTGGTCGAATTCGCGTTGCTGATGCCGCTCCTGATCTTGCTCCTGTTGGGCTTGGTCGAGTTCGGGTATCTTCTCGGTGAGTACAACGAGGTGCGCCACGGGGCCCATGAGGCGGCTCGGCTTGCTGCCGTGGATGACGAAGCACTACTCACCCACAGCTGCAACTCGATCGAGTTGACCAACGGCACGGTGTCCTTTGACTTCACAGACTCCGCCTCCGGCGATGTGGGTGAGCAAGCAAGCGTCACCGTGACGGGTGTCATCGAGCCTCTCTCCGGGTTTGGGCCAATGGAGGCGTTCCTTCCCAGCGCGCTGACGACGACCGCTGACTTCAAATTGGAGCGACCCTCATCGAACTGGTCCGGAACGGATCAGGACGGCAGCTGCTGATGATTTCGCGGGATGGAGGGGACCGGGACCGGGGGGCGAGCGCCGTCGTGGTCGCCCTTTCCATGATGCTGGTGCTCGGTTTCGCCGCCCTGGCCATCGACATCGGCTTCGGGTTCAACGAGCGCCGACAGGACCAGACCGCGGCCGATCTCGCGGTGATGGCGGGAGCCGTCAACTACGTGGATTCGAGCAGTTCACCCACCAATGAGAACATCGTGACGGATGTGCTCGACTTCGCCCGCGCCAACCTCGATGCCTCGTATACCGATCCAGAATTTCAAGCGATGTGGCAAACGTGCACCGACCCAGGACGGGTTGGCTTCGACCTTGGCGGCGGCACTCAGGTCACGTTCCAACCGATGCACCAACCGACCTCTTGGGGCCCCGGCGTCCTCGATTGTGTCAGCACCGCGTCGAGCTATTTGCGGGTCAGAGTCCCGGACCAGACTATCGATACCTCTTTCGCTCGGATCCTCGGCTTCGATACCCTCACCACCCAGGCGGCAGCAGTTGCGATTCTCGACTCCGGGGACGACTTGCATGGCCTGATCCCATTCGGCATCCCAGGAGGAACTGGAGCCGGGGAGATCTGCCTGAAGAGCTCCGGTTCGGGGACCGCGGCCCTTCCTTGTCAGGGCGGTAGCGCCGGCGCTTTCGGCGAGATCAACAGTGAGTTCTTTGGTGACTTCTTCGGGTCACCGGACTGCGGGCTTCCCGGGGCAACCGAGTTGGCTCAAAACACGGCGATCGGCCTCGACCACTTCGTTGCGCAGTGGCCTTCGGCTTACGCTGCGTCTGAGGGAGTCAGCCTGGGCTCCGCCCATCCCGGTGACGGAGCGGTAGCCGGTTATGAGCACGTCGGCTTTGATCAATGCTCGATTGCGGGCGGTGTGGTCGTCCAAGAGAACCCGGGCCAGACGTTTCCCCCCAACACGGTGAGAGTGGGAACTGGATTCTCTCCCGCCGCCGTGGAAGAGGGTCTCATCTCCAACGCCACATTCCTCGGAGAGAGCTCTCGCCTGCAACAGGGCGGAAACCCGACGCGACCCATCATCAAACGTCGTCAGGGAGGACACGAGATCGTCTACGACCTCGACAACGTCGGCCTTTGGGACTACCTGGCCGACCCACCGGGGCCTTCGTCCAACACATGCGACGGTTCCACGTACCCCGGCCTGACCACGGATCAGAAGGTGGCTCGGGTACATCACTGTCTCTCCAACTACTCCGCCTCAGCCGGTGTCATCTTCGAAGACAGCATCGCCGAGTCCCCGCGCTTCGGCTGGGCCCCGGAGTACTGGCACGCCGCGTCGACGAGCGGAACCTCGTTCCAACCGGTCTTTCGCTATCGCATGATCTTTGTCGGCGGCA
The DNA here is from genome assembly GCA_044867525.1 of Acidimicrobiia bacterium. GTDB lineage: Bacteria > Actinomycetota > Acidimicrobiia > Spongiisociales > ZC4RG35 > JALYNX01. The sequence continues at coordinate 27,892 of JBIOVB010000095.1, forward strand.
TCTATTTCAATTGCTCTTCCACCACCTGCGGTGCCGTTTTCTACCCTGACCAGGACGAGACCAGTGAGGTGTGCCAAGCCTCGGGGCCCCACTGCCAGGTTCTGTCTCTCAGCCAGCTATCTGCATGGTTGATCCCGACCGAGGCCATCAATCCAGACGTCGTCGCCGCCTTCCCGGGCGGCCAATC
>JBIOVB010000096.1:0-49976 GCA_044867525.1 Acidimicrobiia bacterium
CTCATCGCGCCTCCTCTTCGACCGGGCCTATTTGCCGGAGCCCGAGACGAGACCCGCCACCACGTACTTCTCGACGCGGGTGTAGACGAGTATGAAGGGAAGGACAGTGAGGATCGTGAAGGCCGCCTCACCTGGGAAGTTGGCGATGCCCTCTACTCCCTGCATCAAGTACAGCTCGTAGGGAAGCGTGCGCTTCCCGGGAGTCGATGTGAGGACCAGCACCAGTGTGAACTCGTTCCACGCTTCGCGGAACGCAAGCACCCCGATGGTGATCATGGCCGGTGCCGCCAGCGGCGCCACGATGTAGCGGAGCCTGCCCCAAAGGCTTGCGCCGTCGACATTGGCCGCCTCTTCGATCTCACGTGGCACCTGCTGGAAGAAGCCCACCATCAGCCATACCGCAAGGGGAAGCAGCATCCCGGTGTAGACGATGATGAGCGTGTACCGCTTGTCGAGCAGCCCCGCCGCCACGGCCAGCCGGTAGATGGGGACCATTATCCCGAGGCTGGGAACGAGTCTCGGAAGTAGCGTGAACAGCAGCAGCAGGTGCCGGCCACGGAACCTGAAACGGGCGAACGCATATGCCGCGGGAACCCCGATCACGAGGGTCAGGAGCGTCGTGCCGATGCCGACCACGACACTGTTCGCGAACGACGTCGTGAAACTGTCGCTGGCGAGAACCTCCCGGTAGGCATCCAGATTCGGATCGGCAGGGATCAGCCCAGGCTGGGCGAAGACTTCTGCCCGATCCTTGAACGAGACCGACAGAGTGACCAGGAACGGAGCCAGGGTCCAAGCCACGAGGGCAATGAGGGGGATGGCGAGGACAAGCTGTCGGAATCCCCTCTTGGCTCGGGAGCCGGCAGGGCGCCGTCGCTCCGGGGACGGTCCGATCACAGCCTCCGTTGCCCTTGCCGTGGCCGCGGCAAGAGCCGGCTCGTTGAGGCGTTCGTCGGTCATTGCTGATACTCGTAGCGTCGGCCGATTCCCACGTAGCCCAGGGTTAGGAGGGCGTTCAGGACCAGGATGAAGGTGGCGATGGCCAGGGCCTGATTGAACTCGAGGTTCCGAAACGCCACGGTGTACATCTCCATGGGCAGGGTTTGGGTCGCCTTGAGCGGCCCTCCCCCGGTCAAGGCGAGGACGACACCGAGACCGGTCAATGTCGAGTAACTGAGCCATACGGTGCTGATCAACAGCTGCGGCGCCAGCATCGGGATAGTCAGAAAGCGCGCTCGGGTCCATCCCGTAGCTCCGTCGACCAATGCGGCATCGAGATACGACTTGTCGATCGTCATCAGCCCACCGAGAAGGACGAGGATGGTGAGGGGCAGATCGGTCCACACCTGGGTGACGATCACCACGAACATGGCCAGGGCGGGGTCGGCGAGCCACTTGGGCCCGTCGAGCCCGAAGAATTCGATGGTTCGGTTCAGCGATCCAAACTGGCTGTTGAAGAGGATGCGGAACATCACCGCGGCGGCCACGTTGGAGATGATGTACGGAGCCACCGAGATCGCCCTGAGGAATCGCAGTCTCTCTGCGACTCGAAACAGACCGAAGGCAAAGAAGAGTCCCAATGCGGTTCCGATCACCAGTGATCCGAATGTGAACACTGCCGTCCGGTTGATCGCGTGCCAGAAGGTCGGCGCGTTGAACATGTCGACGTAGTTGGCGGTGCCGACGTACTCGGTGGGAGCCCCCAGGCTGGGCCGCCGATAGAAGCTCTGCCATACCCCATAGAGGACCGGGAAGCCGAGGATCGCGGTCACTGTGAGGATCGCCGGCAGGCTGAACAGGTATGGGGTCGCCTTGCTGTGACCGATGACCGAGTTGGCATCAGGCCCTTCGCCCCTCTTGTCGGGACGGCGCAAGCTCCGACCCAGCCGACTCACGGTGTTGGCAGTCATCTCCCCAGGCTCATTCGCCGGAATAGTCCCTCAACATCGAGGCGCCCGCGGCACCGGGGTGCGCGCGGGCGTCCTCTTCGTACTCGTTGGTGCTCGTCGGGCCGCACCAGGTCGTTTCAAACTGCGTCGAGCAGGGCCTGGTATTCGGTCGCCAGCTCTTCGGCGGTCTTGTCGGTGCCAACCACGATTTCCCCGAACAGCTGCTCGAGTATGACCTCGACGTCCCCGGCCTTGGGACCGGCCGGAGTCGGGGAACTGCCCAGGTACGCCGTCTTGAGGTCCTCATTGAAGAACGGCCAGATCTCGAGGAGCTCCGGGCTGTTGATCGCCTCTGTCTGCCGCATCGGCACCCCACCGTTTCCGGCCTGTCCGAGGAGATTGGCGGTCTCGGCTATGTACCGGAGCACCAGGGCTGCCTCTTCAGGGTGCTCGGAGCCTTCGAGCACGGCCCATGCCCGCGCCGCGGACAAGGCGACACCATCGTCACCACCACCTGCCTGTGAGAGCGGGACCGGCGTGAGGTTCCACTGGTCCGGATAGGCGAAACCCTCTGCAGCGTTGAAATCGCCAGCAGTGGTGAACCCGTCGAGAATCAGCCCGGCATTGCCACCGACGAAGGCGCCACGGGACTCGTCCTCGCCCCAGGCGATCGCTTCTGGCGGAAGCAAGCCCTCGTTGGCCGCCTGAAGGAACCAGTTGAGGGTGTAGATCCCAGCCTCCGAAGTCAGCTGGGGAACTGCTTCCACGAACTCGACTCCGGCAGCGGCCATCAGCGTCTTCAGTGTCGTGACACCGAACCCGGCTTGAGCCTGCACCGTGAATGGGATGGAGTCGGGACGGGTCGCTTTCATGGCCCGCATCGCGTCCAGCACGTCATCGAGCGACTCGAAGGGGACGGTGACCCCGGCCTCGTCGAACCACTCCTGGTTGTAATACAGGACGTCGAAGTTCGCTGTGATCGATGCGCCGTATTTGGTGCCGTCCAGGGCGGTCTCGTCCCATACCAATGGCAACAGGAGGCCGTACTGCTCAGGATCTTCCGCCTCCCAAGTCGCCGCGATCTCGTCGTGAGACGGTATGAGGCCGGCCTCGACGTATGAAGCGATCAGGAACGAGTCCTCGGCTCCCAGCACGTCGGGAAGGGCTTGACCCGCGTCCACCCTGGTCAGCAATTGCTGAAGGATGTCGTCGTTCGACTGGACGTCCCAGGTCACCGTGATGTTGGGATACTCCTCCATGAAGCTCTGGAACTGATCCGGAGGGATGTAGTAGTCCCGGGTCACGATGATTGAGAGGTCGATGGCCTCACCTTCGCCTCCGCCATCCCCGGTGGTGCTCGGTGCGTCGGTGCCGTCCGGGGCCTCGGTGCCGTCCGGAGCTTCCGTGCCATCCGTGGAATCGGAGGTGCACGCTGCCAGCACCAGCGCCAGGACGGCCAACACGGCCAACAGTCTGGTCAAACCAGATGGTGTCCTGGCCTCCGAGATCACTCGTTTCGCCTTCGTCTTGAGTCGTGGTCTCAACCTGTCCTCCTCCTGGGTTCTCGTTTCACCCGGTTGCCGGGTGATTCAAACAAGGACAAGACCCCGGTTGTCGTACAATATGTAGAATATACGGAGATGGGTTGGTCCGGTCAAACCCCCGGTCGTCAGGTGGAATTGCCGCCGTCGGCAGCCAATTCGTAGCCTGAGCAGGGCCCCGTGACCGACCCCCTAACCATCCGGGCCCTGAACCGGGCCACCCTGTCCCGACAGCACCTGCTCGAGCGCAGTTCGCTCCCCATCCCCGACATGGTCGACCACCTGGTCGGGATGCAGGCCCAGAATCCATTGGACCCCTATTTCGGCTTGTGGGCGCGTCTCGCCGACTTCGATCCGCTCGCTCTCGCCGCGATGATCGAGAGACGCCAGGTGGTGAGGACCGCCTTTCTCAGAGCGACCATTCACCTCGTCACCTCCAAGGACCTGATGGCGATCGACCCGACCGTGCGGCCGGTCGCGGTCCGAGTCTTTGCCTCGACGTCGTTCGCCCGCGACATCGAGGGCATGGACTTCGACGACCTCCTCGACGCAGGCCGGTCACTGCTGGAGGAGGAACCGAGGTCACGCGCCGAGTTGGCGAGGCTGCTCGCCGCGACCTGGCCTGATCGCGATCCCCAGTCGATGGCCCAGGCGGTCACCTACAACCTGCCTTTGGTCCAGGTTCCGCCCCGGGGTGTGTGGGGCGAGAAGGGGAATGCGATTTGGGCCACGGTCGAAAGCTGGCTGGGCACGAGGATCGACGCCAAGCCCGAGCCGGAGCGCCTGGCGGTGCGCTATCTGGCCGCCTTTGGGCCGGCGACGGTCGGCGACATGCGGACGTGGTCGGGAGTCACCGGGCTCGGCGCTGTCATGGAGCGAATCAGACCCGATCTCCGCGTTCTGCGGGACGATCAGGGCCGGGAGCTGCTCGACCTCCCGGATGCGCCGCGTCCCGACCCCGACACCCCGGCGCCACCCCGCTTCCTACCCGAGTACGACAACGTCCTTCTCGGGCACTCCGACCGGACTCGGGTGATAGGCCCGGATGCAAGGGCACCGGGCTGGGCGGGAAACGTCCTCTACGACGGCTTTCTGATTGGCAGCTGGAAGTTGGCCAGCTCGAAGTCCGGCGCCCGGATCTCGGTGAGCCCGTTCCAGGCCATGAGCAGACAAGCCAAGGCAGCTCTGACCGAGGAGGCATTGCTGCTGGTGGCCGCGATCGCTCCCGAGTTGGACCAAGACGTGGAGTTCACGGCCCCCAGTTGAAACGGGACGGTATTTTGGCCGTGATGGCCTTGCGTGACCTTCCGGTGGGAACCGTCAGCTTCATGTTCACCGACATTGAAGGCTCGACGCGTCTCCTCCAGGACATGGGTGATGCCTTCGGCCCCGTCCTGGAGCGCCACAACCAGCTCGTCCTCGACATCGCCGGTGAGCACCGAGGGGTCATGGTGAAGAACGAAGGCGATGGCTTCTTCATCTCCTTCCAGTCGGCGGTCGATTCGGTTCTAGCCGCGGTCGACATCCAAAGGGCCCTGACCGCGGAGCTCTGGCCGACCCCGAGACCGGTAAGAGTCAGGATCGGGATCCATACCGGAGAGGCCCGGCTCGGGGGATCGGACTATGTGGGCATCGACGTCCATCGTGCGGCGCGGATCGGCGAATGCGGGCACGGGGGCCAGATCCTCCTCTCGGAGACCACGACCCGGCTCACCGAGTATGCGCTGCCACATGGGAGCAGCATCGAGAACCTCGGGAACCACCGGCTCAAGGATCTCACCCATGAGGAGCACCTCTACCAACTGTCCATCGAGGGCCTGCAATCGGAGTTCCCGCCGCTGCGCACAATGTCGGGGATGCGGGGCAACCTGCCACGTCGCGAGCTGGGTCTGATCGGCAGGATCGAGGAGCAGCAGGTCGTTGCTGGCACCCTGGGTGAGCACCGACTGGTCACCATCACCGGCCCCGCTGGAGTGGGAAAGACGAGCTTGGCGCTGAAGGTGGCCACCGACCTGTCCGACCAATTCGCGGACGGGGTTTGGTTCGTCGAAGTCTCACGGGTCGCTGATGAGGGCCTGCTCGCGGCGAGCATCGCCCGCCAGCTACACATCACCGAAAGCCCGCACGAGGCCCTGCTTGCGACATTGGCCTCGAGGTTGGCCCGGGCGCGCTCGCTGCTGGTTCTCGATGGCTGTGAGCACCTGATCGACGCCGTGGCCAAACTCACCGACCACCTGTTGGGTGAGACCACCGAGCTCCGCATCCTCGCCACGAGCCGGGAGCTACTTTCGATCCGAGACGAGCACCTGGTTCATGTCGGGCCACTTCCGATCCCAGGCCCGGGGACGAGATCGGTTGCCGAAATCGCATCGTCGGACGCAGTGGCCCTGTTCGTCGACCGGGCACGCCTGGTGGTGCCCGGTTTCGAGCTCGACGCGCAGAGCGCTCCGTTGGTCGCCGAGGTGTGCCGGAGGCTGGACGGGATCCCGCTTGCGATCGAGCTGGCTGCCGCCCGGCTCAAGGTGCTTTCGATCGCTCAGCTGGTGCAGCGCTTGGACCAGCAGTTCGCCCTCCTATCCGGCACATTGCGAGACATGCCACCCCATCAGCAGACACTGGAGACCACGCTCGATTGGAGTTACGACTTCCTCTCGGGCCCCGAGCGGTTGCTGTTCAAGAGGCTCTCTGTCTTCTCTGGGGGTTTCACCCTGGAGGCAGCAGAGCTTGTTTGCTCCGACGACCTCGTGGTGCGCGATAAGGTCGTCAATCTCCTGGGCCGACTCGTGGAGACATCACTGGTGATGACCACCGGCGAAGAGCACGAGCGATACCGCCTCCTGGAACCGATCTCGCACTACGCCAAGATGCGCCTCGAGGCCGAAGGGCGGGACGACGCCCTGCGCGACCTTCACGCCCACTTCTACACGGAGATGGCCGAGACGGCGGCACCCCAGCTTCTGGGGAGGGAGCAGATCTCCGCCACCGAGCGACTCGAGCTCGAGCACTACAACATGCGCACCGCCCTCGAGTGGCTCTACCAATCGGGGGACTTCGAAGGAGCACTCGCCCTGGCCGGCGCCCTCTGCTGGTTCTGGGTGATCAAACGGGATGTGTCCGAGGGAACCGAATGGGTGGAGCGGACACTGACAAAGCGCGAGGGGCTCAAGGCGGAGTTCGTGGCCAGGGCGCTCAATGGTGCCGGCCTCCTCGCCATCAGGCGCCTCGACCTGACCCGAGCCAGAAGCGCCCTTCTCGAAGGGCTCGACATCTATCAGCAACTGGGTGACCACCGCGGTGAGGCCAGGCAGACCTATCTGCTCGCGGTGCTCGCCTGGTTTGAAGACGACCTGGAAGATGCGCAGCACCTAGTCCTTCGCGCAGAGAAACTGAGCCGGGAGAATGACGAATACTGGGCCCTCGCCTGGTCACTCGCGGTCCAGGGCACGATGGCCCGCCTCGAAGGAGATCTCGATGGGGCACGACGAAGCCTCATCGAGAGCCACCAGATATTCCTCGACTCCATGGGGGCTCTGGACATTGGATGGTCCCTGCTTCGGCTCGGGGCCTTGGCCCGAGACGAGGGTCACTACGCGGAAGCCGGGGAGCGCTACACGGCGGGCCGCAGCCTGTTGTTCAACGCTGGAGACAGCCTGGGGCTGGCACACGCCGACGCCGGGCTCGGGGCGATGGCGTGGCTGAGTGGTGACCATGAACATGCGCTCGATCTCTACCGATCGGTGCTCGAGGGGTTCAGCCTCTCCGAGGAGGCGTCCAACAACCTCTTCGAGCTGAAGACGATGATCCAGGGCAACCCGTCAACCGCCGAGCTTCAGTCGATCGTCGAGGCGAACCGGGCTCGGGCGCGAATGGTCGATGGGCAGGCAGGCGAGAGGGCAGCCCTCGCGGAATACCTCTATCACGTGGGCAAGACCGCCTACCGCAAGGACCAATTCGAAAGGTCCCGAGACGCGCTCGCCGAGAGTCTGACCCTCAGTGCGAGCGCCGGCGACAAGCGTGGCGTCGCGATCGCATTAGCCGGGCTGGCGGTCTGTGCCCATGAGCTGGGTGACAACGAGACCGCAGCCAGGCTCTTCGGCATGGCGGATTGGGTGTCGAGCGACAATCGGGTCGCCATCTGGCCGCCCCGGGAGGAGCACGACTATCCACTCAAGGTCGCCGCGGTCCGCGAGCATCTCGGTGCCGGGTTCGCCCGGGCGACGATGGAGGGCGAGTCATTGAGCGTGGAATCGGCGCTCGACCTGGTCCGGGCCACGGCGGCAGCTCAGTAGTCGATCCCGCGCCTCGCCATCACCCCTCGATCGAAGGCGTGCTTGACCTTCCTCATCTCGGTCACGGTGTCGGCAACCTCGACCAACCGCTCCGGTGCGTCCCGCCCGGTAAAAATGAGGTTGACCCGTTGCGGTCGGGCACGGATGACCTCGATCACCTCCCCCATGTCGATCCACCCCCAGTTCAGGGGGTATGTGATCTCGTCGAGGATCAGGAGGTCGTACTCCCCGGACTCGATTCGCTCCCGGGCCACCCTCCACGCCTCCTTGGCGATCGCCTCCGACTCCTCGATGTCCTCCGAGTCCCATGTGAAGCCGTCCCCCAACGCCCACCAGTCCATTCCCAAGCGGCGACCGATCTGCTCCTCGCCCACATGCCAGTCCCCTGACTTGAGGAACTGGACGACACCGACGTTCCATCCCCGGGCTACCGCACGCAGGGCGGTGCCGAAGGCCGCGGTGGACTTCCCCTTTCCGTCACCGGTGTTGACCAGGACCAGGGACGATTCGCGGACCGTGGCCCGAGGCGGGGGCTCGATCGGCGGCTTGTCGATCATCTCGTCGAGTCCCACGTTAGGGACACCATCTCCCCAGGGGACGGCGTCTGCTCGGTGCCGGCTAGCCGGGTCAGCGCCCTGATGACTCCACCATGGGTGAACACCAGATGGTCTCCAGCCGGCAGCTCTTCGACGAACTCGACGACCCGGGCTCTGAGCTCGGCAACCGACTCCCCGCCCGGCGCATGGAAATGATCGAAGTCGCCAAGAGCCGCCTGGACGACCAGGTCGCATTCGTCCCATGTCATGCCCTCGAGCTCACCGAAGTCGATCTCCCTCAGCCTTCGGTCGGGAGCTGCCCATTCGCTCACCAGTTCCGCGAACTGGCGTGCCCGACGCAGGTCCGAGGTCCATACCCCGGCGAAAGACCGGCTCCCAATCGCAGCGCGGAGCGTGAACGCCTGTTCCTTTCCCTCCCGGCTCAACGAAACATCCGACCAGCCGCAGAGGCGGCCGCCTTGGCTCCACGTAGTGGCGCCATGGCGAATCAGATGGAGTGTCTTGGTCACGACCACCACAATCTCGGAACTACCCCCGAAGTCATCAGCGCCGAGCCCAACAGCATGAGCGTGATCTCGCCGACCTGCTCCACTGCACCGAGAACGTCCCCGGTGTATCCCTGGATCCGCTGCAAAGCGAGCCATCCGAGGATCGCGGCTCCGATGCCCGCGAGCATCGCAAAGGCGATGGTCCACAATCCCAGGGTGAGCAAGCCGATTCCTATCGCAGCCAGGATCCCGGCGCCCGCCCGGCGTCCCCGACCGACGGCGGCAAGGGCCGCCCCCATGCCGGTATCCGAGGCTGCGGGCAGGATCGCCATCACACCGATGCCGGCGCTGCGGCTCAGAGCGTGGACTGTGGGGAGGATGATCAGCGCCCCGGCGGCCCCGAGTGTCGCCACAGCGGTGACTCTGAGCACAAAGCTGGCGACCAGGGCGATCGTCCCATAGGTGCCATGGACCGGGTCTCGCATGATGCGGATCACGTCCTCCGGGTCCGCGCCGCCGACGAATCCGTCGGCGACGTCGGCAAGCCCGTCTTCGTGAAAGGCCCCGGTGAGCACGATGCCGAACGTGATCGCGATCCCAGCCGCCGGCAGCGAGGGAAGGACTTGGAGAGTCAGCGCGTAGACCAGTGCGATCACCAGGCCGATGAGGCCGCCCACAACCGGAATCCAGCCGACGGATCTGACCAGGTCGTCCTCGCCAACCCGAGCCATGGGAACCCGGGTCAGCAAGCCGACAGCGGCTTGCAGCCCGCTCAATGCTTGATCCCCCACTCCTCGAACGTGGCTACTTCGGTGACGCAATCCGCAGCCAGCCTCACCAGCGGCAACGCGGCCAGCGCACCGCTCCCCTCGCCGAGGCGAAGGTCGAGCTCGAGGATCGGCTCGAGGCCGAGCTTGTCGAGAAGGATCCGATGCCCGGGCTCGGCGGAGCAGTGGCCGGCGAACACGTGAGAGATCGCTCCCGGTGAGACCGCTTCCAGCACGGCGCAAGCCGAAGTCACGACGAAACCATCGAGTAGCACCGGTATCGATCGAACGCGGGCTTCGTAGGTGGCACCGGCGATGGCGACCAACTCGGCACCACCCACCTGGCGCAGGGTCTCCAACGGGCCCGCGCCAGCCACCCTTCGAGAAGCAGTGTCGACCGCTGCCATCTTCCGGGAGAGGGCTCGATCATCGACTCCGGTACCCCGACCGGTCCAGAGCGCTGCCCCGCCGCCGAACAGACCGGCACACACCGCGGCAGCTGCAGTTGTGTTGCCGATGCCCATCTCGCCGAGGACGAGCAGGTCAACCTCCTGCAGGTCCGAGACGGCCGACCGCCCGGCCTCCCAACAGGCGTCGAAGCGGTCCGTGCTCAGGGCCGCCTTCTCCCGGATGTCGGCTGTCGGTGTTCCGACACCCACGTCCGACACGAGCAAGCGAACACCGAGGGCAGCTGACATCACATTGGCGGTGGCCACACCGGCGCGCAGCGCACGCAGCATCTCTGCGGTGACCGACGGTGGGTAGGCACTGACCCCGCTGGCCGCCACCCCATGGTCGGCGACAAAGACGATCGCCGCCGGAGCCACGACCGAAGGTGTGCTCGTCCGCTGCCATCCCGCAAGCCATACCGCGATCCGGTCCAACCGCTCCAGCGCGCCGACCGGGCGCAAGACCTCGTTCGATCGACGGGCGACGACCCTCTTGGCCTCGCCATCGGGCTCAGGAAGGCCAACGAAGAGACCGGCATATGCTTCATCCATCGGCAGCGGGCCTCGTGAGAGAGTCGACGGAGCGCACCGGCACCACTCCGCCGGCCACCGAGAGCAAGACCTGATCCGCGCCCGCCGCCCAGATCGAATTCACCCGGCCCAACAAGTCTCGATAGCGACGGGCCAACGCGTTGACGGGCACGATGCCGGAACCCACCTCATTGCTCACAACGACGCTGTCGGCGCCATGGGCCTGCAGGATGGCCAGAGCTGTACGTGCCCTGGCCTCCACCTCTTCGTCGTCGAGCCCGGCCTCGAGCAGATTCGAGACCCAGAGCGTGATGCAATCGATTATGACGCGAGTACTCGCGGGCAATCCCGCGACGGCTCCTGAAAGGTCCTGAGGCTCCTCCACGACCAGCCAGCCTCCAGGGCGCGCTTCGCGATGGCGCTGAATTCGCTCCGTCATCTCCTGGTCCCGGGCCTCCGCGGTAGCGATCAAGGCGACCTCACCCGGCAACGACGTGACCAGTTGCTCCGCGATCCTCGACTTGCCACTTCGAGCGCCGCCCAAGAGCAGAGTGATTGCCATCAGAACCCCTCGGAAGCGCGTTCCCTGACCGGGATCACGGTGAGGCCAGCGACCTCGTGATCCACGACCCGGACCGTCGCCTCGTAGTGGCGAAGGATTCGCTCTTCGGTCAGCACGGTTCGGGGCGTGCCCTCCCCCACGACTTGACCCCGGTCGAGCAACACGAGCACCTCCGCGAATTGCCCAGCAAGCGTCAGATCATGGATGGCGGTGATGACGGTCAGGCCCCGCTCGACACGGAGCTCGTCGATCAGCTCAAGCACCTGCTGCTGATGGCCGACGTCCAATGCTGATGTCGGCTCGTCGAGCAGGACTATCTCGGATTGTTGGGCGAGGGCTCGCGCCAGCACCACCCTCTGCGTCTCACCGCCGGAGAGGGAGGCCACCGGGCGTTTTGCGATGTCGGTGAGAGCCAAACGGCTCAACACGGTGTTCACGACGTCGCGATCCACCGAAGAATCGGAGCCGAGATAGGAGATGTAGGGGGTGCGCCCGATGCCGACATAGTCGACCACGCTGACTCCGTCCGGGATCGTGGGCCGTTGGGGGAGGAAGGCCACCAGCTGCGAGAGGTGACGCCTACTCAGCGTCGAGGCAGTATGCCCGCCAATGACAATGCTCCCCTCGTAGGGGACAAGACCTGCAACGGACCTGAGGAGAGTGCTCTTTCCGGCCCCATTGGGCCCGATGAGCCCGACCCACGAGCAAGCGGAGGCATACAGGCTCACCCGATCGACAACCTTGCTGCCGTCGTAGGCCACCGAGACCTCGGCGATGCTCACATCGCTCAACGCGACCTCCGCGTCCGATAGAGGACCAGGAGGAAGAATGGCGCCCCGAAGAATGCGGTGACTACCCCGATCGGCACCTCGGCCGGGGCCAGCACCGTCCGAGCAATGACGTCGGCGAGAATGAGGAAGGCGGCACCGAAGATCAGCGAGAGCGGGACTATCACCCTGTAACTCGACCCGAAGGCGAGCCGAATGGCATGGGGCACGATGATCCCCACGAACCCGATCAACCCGCTGACCGCCACCGCGGCGGCGGTGCCCAGGGTGGCCGCGATGACCACAGCCAGCCGAACCCTCGTCGCGTGGATGCCAAGGCTGTCCGTTTCTTCATCTCCGACGGCCATGACGTCGAGCAGGCGGCGATAGAGGATCAGGAAGACGCCGCTGATCACAACATATGGAACGATCAGGGCCACCTCCGACCATCCGACAGTGACCAGCGCACCCAGGATCCAGGCGTAGACCTCGCGGAACGTCTCGGAGTTCTGCTGTTGGATGAAGGTCTGAGCGGCGGTGAGGAATGCCGCCACAGCGACTCCGGCGAGAATCAGCGTCGCCGTTGACGAGGTCCTCGCAGAGGCTCGGCCCAGGACGTAGGTGACAGTGACACCGACTGTTGCGCCGACGAAGGCGGCGAGGGGCAGCGGGCTGATCGGCCATGTCGTATCTGCCGGGAGATAGGCGATCGCCAGAGTCGCCCCTAGCCCGGCGCCGGCGGCGACGCCGAGCAGAAAGGGATCGGCCAGCGGGTTCCGGAACACACCTTGGAACCCGGCACCTGCAACCGCCAGCATCCCGCCCACCAATCCAGCCAGCACCACGCGGGGGACCCGAATCTCCCAGATGACGGCCGCCTCGCTGGTAGTGAGGCCGGACGAGAAGTCGACTCCGGGGATCCTGTCGAGGATCTCGGAGAGAACCGAGCCCGGGGCGAGCCCGATGGCACCAACCAGGATCCCAAGCAGGGCGCAGGCGACGAGAGCAGCCACCGCGCCAATGGCCCACAGCGGCTTGACCCGGGTCGCCGTGGGCGAGGTCCCTGGCCGCTCCCGGATGAGCTCAGGCGTCGGCGGGCTCGAGGGCATTCACGGACTCGACGATAACTTCCAGGAAGTCGACGACTCTCGGGCCCCAGCGTGACGCGATGTCGTCGTCGAGAGGGACTACGGAGTCGGAGCTCACCGCCGTTAGTTGGTCCCAACCGGGGCGGCCAGCCACGGTCTCCGCCGACTCGCCACAGCACTTGGTATCCGCGAGGAAGATCAGGTCGGGATCAGAATCGATGATGTACTCGGCTGAGAGTTGGGGATAGCCGGTGTCCGCGCCCTCGGCAGCGTCCGCGATGTTCTCCAGCCCGGCAAGCGTGTAGATCGAGCCGACGAAGGTGCTGGAGGTCACCGAAAAGAAGAAGTTGTCCAGCTCGTGATAGAAGGTCGCTCCCACAGGCGCCTCGTTGGACGCCAGCGCGGCGTCGATCCCGATCTGCATGTCTCCGATCACCTCGACTGCCTCGGCGATGTGTCCCGTCGCGGCACCGAGCTGCTCGATCTGGGCATAGCTGTCGTCAAGTGTCTGCGCCACAGGTTGTTGAATCACGGTGACGTCGATGGCGGTCAAACCGGCGATGACATCACCGAGGTCGTCGGAAACGACCACTAGATCGGGCTCGTAGCCTGCTATTGCCTCGATATTGGGCTCGTAAGCCGAGAGATCCGTAGTGGGGACCTGCTCCGGGTAGTTGGAGGTGTCGTCCGCGGCCACCACCTGGTCTCCGGCTCCGATGGCGAAGAGGATCTCGGTCGCCGTTGCCGAAAGTGAAACGATCCTCTCCGGCCTCTTCTCGATGGTCACCTCGCCGTTCGGGGCGGAGACGACAACTGGGAAACCGTCCGACGCGGTGGTGGTGGTCTCTGCTGGAGCGGAGGTGGTGGTGGCTGGGATTGAGGTGTCGGTGGGCCCACTCGTCGTGGTTCCCCCGCCTTCCCCGGAATTGCAGGCCGCCAATGCGAGCAGCAGGGCGATCAGGACTGACGTCCTACGCATAAAAACATCCTCCGTTTTCGGAGGATGAAGAGTCCGGTGGCTTCCCTGAGCACACGAGTCGTCTTCATCCGAGACTTTCCACGTGACCCTGGGGCCAGGCGACCTGGCTCGTCCCCTGACGGGGCTTCACAGTTGCGGGACAGCACCGGAATCCAACCGGCTTTCGCTACCCCCAGGGCACCCGCTATAGCGACGGGCCCGGCGATGATAGCCGGGCCCGTTACCGCTGGCTGATTGCAGGAAGGTCAGCCGAGATCTGCAGGTCGCTCGTCGAGAGTGACGGTCAGCGTCAGTTGCTCGCCGTCCCGGACCACAACGATGTCGACCGTGGTCCCGGGTCGATGCGACCGGACCTGAGCGGCCAGATCTTCGATTCCTTGGACCGACACTCCGTCGATCGAGATCACGAGGTCGTCGACTTCGACTCCGGCCTCGTCGGCGGCGCTGCCGCCGGTCACCTCGGCGATAAGAGCTCCGGCCTGCCCCGCCTCGACATCGCTCCCGGTGACACCCAGCATCGCGAATCCGAGGCTCTCACCAGTGACAACTCGGTCGGCGAGGTCGGCGGCGACATCGATGGGGACGGCGAAGCCCACGCCATCGTTGGCCCCGGACAAAGAGAAGATCGAGACATTGATGCCGAGCACCCTCCCCTCCCGATCGACGAGAGCGCCCCCGGAGTTCCCCGGGTTGATCGCGGCGTCGGTCTGGAGGAGGGCGTTGCCATTCACCGGCTGGTCGACGGCAGAGATGATGCCCGAGGTCACGGTGCCTTGCAGGCCCCAGGGGCTTCCGACGGCGATCGCCAGCTGGCCTACTCTCGGGTCCTCACCCAATGCGAGCTCTGCTGCAGGGAGACCGGTTCGATCCACCTGGACGACGGCAACGTCCGCCCCGGACGTGCCTCCGAGAACACTGCCCGAGATCTCCTCCCCATCCTCGAATCGCACTGTCACGGTGTCAGCTCCGGCAACGACGTGAGCCGCGGTGAGAATGAGCCCGTCGGAGTCATAGATGACACCCGAGCCAACACCGCCACCGCTTTGGATCTGGACCACGGAGGGGAGGATCACGGCGGCGGCGTCGGCGACAGGCTCGTCGCCGGTGACGATCGGCGCCTGGCTGCCCGCGTCCTCCGAGCTCTCAGCGGCAGGCGTCTCGGTGCCCACGTCCTGAGCCATCACGAAATAGGTGATGCCCGATGAGGCAATCACCAATAGGAAGGCGACGAGGGCGGTAGCCCATGTCCTGGTCGACTTCGACGCCTTCTCGTTCTGCACGGGGGCCGGCGTCTCCGGCCCTTTCATTGCTACGGCTGGCTCAGCCTCGGGTTCCGGCACGGGCGATTGGTCGCTGGTGGCGGGTGCCTCGAGGGTTGGCAGCTCCTGCGTTTCTTGTTCGCTCATTTCCCTTGTAGATCTCCTATTGACTGACAACGGTATTCCCCGAGCGCTAAATGTCCTCTAAATGCCGGCTAAACGTCGGCTAAAGGTGAGTGGCCGGGCGCGGGCCCGACGGCCTCGTCGGTAGGGAGCCAGACGACCATCGTCGTCCCCGTTTCGCCACTACCGGGGAAAGAAGCCATGTGGCCGCCGTGTGCCTCGGCGATCTGGGTGACAATGGAGAGCCCGAGGCCGATGCGGCCGCCTTCGGGCAGCTCTGGCAGCCCCGGTCCCTGGTCCTGGACCGCCATCCATGCCCAGCCGGAATCGACGCCAGATCCGAGCCGGATCGCCGAGCCCGGAGTCGAAACGCCGAGTGCGTTGTCGAGGAGGTTGGAGAGGGCGCGGTCCAGCGGCACTTCAACCCCGTCGACCACCGCAGGTCCGACCTCCACCTCGAGAGTGACACCGTGGGCGGCCACAACGGGCTCGAAATCGGCAGCCTTGCCTTCGACGAGGGTGGCCAGGTCGAGGGTCACCGCCTGTGCCTTGCCGGTCTGGAGGCGGGCCGTGGCGAGTAGCCCTTCGATCATGGCCGACATCTTGTCGACGTTGCGCTGGACCACGCCGCCGACCTCGCGCCATTCGTCGATCGTCGCCGCCCCGTCGTCGGCGACCACATCGATGTTGGATCGAATGACGGCGAGCGGGGTGCGCAAGTCGTGCGAAGTATCGGCCAGGAAGCGACGCTGGCTGGAAAACGCCTGATCCAGCCGCTCGAGCATCCCGTCGAACGTGTTCGCCAGCCGGGTCAGCTCGTCGTCCGGCCCCTGCCATGCGATGCGACGCGAGAGATCCGACGCCTGGATATCGCGGGCCACGTCGGTTATCTCCTCGACCGGCCTCAATACGCGGCCGGACATCACCCACCCAACCACGATGCTGAGCAAGAAGAGGATGATGAGGGAGACGATCGTGTAGCGAGCAAGCTGGTTCAGAACGTGCTCGTTGAAAAGTGACTCCAGAGTGCGCCACTCACGCTCTTCGAGGGTGGGCATGACCCTTCGGACACCGTCAACGACCACTGGCTCGCCCCGAATGACGAATTGCGTGATCGTCTGGGCGCTCAGTGCCCGGCGCGCCGCGAGGTAGACAAGGCCGAGCAGGGCACCCCCCAGGCCGAAGACCACGGCGGAGTACTGCACCGACAGTCGGAAGCGAATCGATCGCCAGCCGGCCATCAGTCGTCCAACCGGTAGCCGCGGCCCGAGACAGTGCTGATGATCGGAGGAGTACCGAGCTTCTTACGGAGGTTGCTGACGGTGACCCGCACCACGTTGGTGAGAGGATCGGCCATCTCATCCCAAACATGCTCCAACAGGTGCTCCTGGCTGAGCACCGCCCCGGCGTGGGCCATGAAGTAATGGAGAAGCGAGAATTCCTTGGCGGTCAGCTCGAGTGGAGTGCCGGCCCGGCTCGCCTCGAACCGAGCGGGGTCGAGGCGCAGGGAGCCGACCTCGATCACCGGCCCCAGGTCGTCGTCACGGCGGAGCAAGGCCCGCACCCTCGCCGACAACTCGGCAAAGGCGAACGGCTTGACCAGGTAATCGTCCGCCCCAGAGTCGAGCCCGGCCACCCGGTCCTCGACGGCATCTCTGGCGGTGAGCATCAGAATCCGGGGTTGGGCCCCCTCGAAGGTAGGCAGCTCGCCGCTGACCAGCGCCCGACACAAGCCAAGCCCCGATCCGTCTGGCAGATTCCAGTCGAGGCACACCAGGTCATAGCCACCCGTGCGCAACTTGAGGTTTGCGTCGCCGGCGGTTAGCGCCACGTCGACGGCATGGCCGTCACGGCGCAGCCCTCTAGCGATGGCATTGGCCAGATCTGGTTCATCCTCGACTACGAGCAGGCGCACTTCACTCCAAAGCTATGGGCGGTTGGTTAAGGGCCGGATA
Organism: Acidimicrobiia bacterium; assembly: GCA_044867525.1. GTDB lineage: Bacteria > Actinomycetota > Acidimicrobiia > Spongiisociales > ZC4RG35 > JALYNX01. The sequence goes on from JBIOVB010000096.1 coordinate 17,245, forward strand.
AATGCCGGCGGCAGGAAAACCCCGGATCCGCGCTTCGGATTTTGCAACCAAATGCCGATTCAGATAGTCGGAGTCTATTGAGATGGTTGTCACATTCATCACCGAGGAACAGGACGGGTTCCACACCTACACCGGTCACGTCGTGTGCCGGGGCCCATCGACCATCGTGTTGCTGCTCACAGAGCCGTTCAGCCACGCGGGGCGCTCGGTCCAATTCCCGATGACGGCCGTGATCGAGGAAAAACTGGTTTCGGCCTGAGAAGTCAAACTCATCGACGGCGAGCGAGCGCTGCCTAGTCTGATCTCATGTTCCTAGAAGCATCCACCTGGGAAGCCCTGGCGGTCATCGGCGGTGTCGGTGCCATCGGCGGGCTCATCGGAGGGCTGGTCGCCAGCGCAGACAACGTCTTCGGTGCGCTGCTCATGGGAATCATCGGAGGGATATCGCTCTCCGCGATCATGCGAATTGCCAACGCGCCCGGGATCTATGTGGTCGGGGATGGGTTCTCGGTTGTCTGGGGCGCCGTCGGTGGACTGCTCCTCGGCTACGTCGTGGGCAGGAGCAACGTCTAGCCCCCTGACAGGCCGCTATCCCTCATCCTCACCTGCCTCGAGCCGCGTGATCTCCACCTCGCCGACCCGGCGGCCCTCTGTGCTCAGCACTTCGACACGCCATTTCCCGTCTTCGACGACGTCCCCTCTCTGAGGAAGACGGCCTAGGCGATCCATGACCAGGCCACCAATGGTGTCGTACTCGCCTTCGGGCAACCGGATACCGAGACGGTTCAGCTCGTCAGGACGAACCGTTCCCGCCGCCACCAACCGGCCCGCGTCGTCGAATGAGAGTCTCTCCTCGCGGGTGTCGTGCTCGTCGGCAATCTCTCCCACCAGCTCTTCCGCGATGTCTTCGAGGGTGATGATCCCGGCGGTACCCCCATGCTCGTCGACCACGATCGCGAGATGGCTCCGCACCCTTCGCATCTCGGAGAGGACGCTTCGCAGGGGAGCCGTCTCCGGAACGCCGAGGGCCTCGCGGATCGAGGAGGCCGGGATCGGCTTTCCCAGGGCCTCTTCGTCCACCGCGATCAGGTCCTTCACATGCACGAACCCCAGGACGTCATCGATGTCCTCGCCGATGATCGGGATCCTGGAATGCCCGGTGACCAGCATCAATTCACGAACCTCCGCATCCGTGGCCGAGGCAGGCGCGGCCTTGACATCGGGCCGAGGGACCATGACCGCCGAGGCATCGAGATCGCCGAACACGATCGCACCACTAAGCAAACGGTGGGCGAAGTCCTCGATCACCCCCTCCTTGCGCCCGGTTCCGATGATCACCGCGAGATCCTCAGCCGAGTGGCCAACCTCCAGGGCATCGGCGGGCTCCACCCCGAACAGTTTGAGGAAGCCATTGGCGATCGCGTTGAGGAGCCCGATCAGAGGTCGGAACACGACGATGAACCCGCGAAATGGGAGAGCGAGGGTGATGGCGGCCTGTTCCGGGTTGCTGATGGCGATGTTCTTCGGGGCCATCTCCCCGATCACCATGTGCAGGAACACCACGATGAGGAGGGCGATGGCGAGCGCGATGCCATGGATCACTCCCTGTGGAAGCGGCGCCAGCCCGATCACGTTCTCCAGGATGTGAGCCAGAGCTGGTTCGGCGACCGCACCTAGAAGCAGGGAGGCGATGGTGATCCCTAATTGTGCCGCAGCCAGGCTCAGCGAAAGCTCCTTGTTCAGCCGGGCGGCGGTGCGGGCACTTCGGTTCGCCGACGCCTCGAGCAGGTTGCGGCGGGCAGTGATGTAGGCGAACTCGGCGGCAACGAAGAATCCGTTTGCGAGCAAGAACAGGATCATCCACAGAAAGGCGCTCCAGTTCACTCTTCCTCACCGCCCTCGCCCCCACGGACCCGCACCTGGTCAACACGATGGCCGTCCATGGTGAGCACTTCGAAGGTCGTGTCCCCCACCCTGATCACCTCACCCACCCGTGGAAAGCGCCCCAGTTGCGCGACCAGAAAGCCGCCGAGGGTCTCATACCGGCCTTCGGGCCACTCGAACCCGATTTGCTCCTCGACCTCATGGCGATGAAGGAGACCGGAGAGCAGGTCAGGTCGCTCTACGGTCGGCGCCGGAGTCGGGTCCCTGTCGTACTCGTCCTCGATCTCGCCGAAGATCTCCTCGAGCAGGTCCTCGACGGTGACAATGCCGGCCGTGCCCCCGTACTCGTCGACCACCACCGCCATGCCCCGGCCTTCCGCCTGCAGCTGTCCAAGGAGGAATTCCAGTGTGCTGGTCTCAGGGACCTTCAGCTCTGGCTTCATGATCTCTCCGACCGGCGTCATCGGCACCCTGGCCTCGGGTACAGCGATGCTGTCCTTGACGTGGACGATCCCCACGATGTCATCCAGGTCCTCACCGAAGACCGGAAACCTCGAATGCCCGGTCGCCACCGATGACCGGCGAAGTTCGGCAACCGAGTCGTAGCGGCTGAGGCCGACTACCGAGACTCTGGGCACCATTGCGTCGGCGGCCATCTTCTCGGTGAAAGTGATCGCCCGGGTCAGCAGCTCGAGCTCGTCGTCGTCGAGGCGACCCTCCTCTCCCGATGAGCGGATCATCAGCTCCAGCTCCTCCATGGAGCGAACCCCGGCCAGCTCCTCCCGTGGCTCGATACCCAGTCGCCGCACGGTCCAGTTGGCCGAGTTGTTGAGGAAGACGATGAGGGGGCGAAGCACGCGGTTGACCACCTGCATCGGAATGGCAAAGAGCACGGCCGACCGATAAGGCCTTGCAATAGCCAGGTTCTTGGGGACCAGCTCGCCGAACACCATGTTGAGCCCGGTGGCGAGAACCAACGCCGCGGTGATCGAGATTGCCCGCGCCGTCGTGGCCGAGAGGAAGGAGATCCCTGAAATCCAAGGCTCGATGATGCTTCCAATGGCCGGTTCGGCAATGGCGCCGAGCGCCAACGAGGTGACGGTGATACCGAGTTGAGCGCCTGAGAGCTCGAATGACAGGTTCGTCAGAGACCCGAGGACACGCCTCGCCATCCGGTCCCCCTCGCCGGCCCTGCGCTCGACTTTGCTGCGGTCGACGGCGACGATCGAGAACTCACCGGCGACGAAGAACCCGGTGAGGAGCACGAGCACCACGGCAGACGCCAACCCGAGGAAGGTGCTTATGAATTGACTCCGGGTGTCACGGGAGTCAGGACTCTAAGAGATCGCGCGACGAGCCAGTCTCAACCCACGGTCCGCATGTGACGATTCCCCCACCGCCCCACCCGTCGGCAGAGTGCCGTCAACCGACGGCGCCTGCCTCGGCCATGTTGAGCTCGATGAGGCGGTTCATCTCGACCGCATACTCCATCGGTAGCTCCTTGACGATGGGCTCGATGAAACCGGCGACGATCATCGACGTCGCCTGGTCTTCGGTGAGCCCACGGCTCATCAGGTAGAAGAGCTGCTCCTCGCCGACCTTGGAGACGGTGGCCTCATGGCCGATCTCGGCATCGTTCTCTTCGATCTCCATGTATGGGTAGGTGTCCGACCGGCTGTTCTCATCGAGGATCAGTGCGTCGCAGCGAACGAAGCTCTTCGCGTTCTCAGCACCGGGCTCGACCCGGACCAGGCCCCGGTAGCCGGAGCGGCCCCCTCCCTTGGCGATCGACTTGGAGACGATGGTGGAGGTGGTGTCAGGGGCGACATGGACCATCTTCGCCCCGGCATCCTGGTGCTGGCCCTCCCCGGCGAAAGCGATAGACAGCACCTCGCCATGAGCGCCGGGCTCCATCAACCAAACCGACGGGTATTTCATGGTGAGCCGGGACCCCAGGTTTCCATCGACCCATTCCATGGTGGCGTTGCGATAGGCAGCGGCTCGCTTGGTAACGAGGTTGAACACGTTGTTCGACCAGTTCTGGATCGTGGTGTACCTGCAGCGAGCTCCCTCCTTGACGATGATCTCGACAACCGCGGCATGGAGGGAGTCGGTTGTGTAGACGGGGGCGGAGCAGCCTTCGACGTAATGCACGTAGGCGCCTTCGTCGACGATGATCAGGGTCCGCTCGAACTGGCCCATGTTCTCCGAGTTGATCCGGAAGTAGGCCTGGAGCGGCTGGTCGACATGAACCCCCGGTGGCACGTATATGAACGAGCCGCCCGACCACACCGCCGAGTTCAGAGCGGCGAACTTGTTGTCGTTGGGCGGGATGATCGTCCCGAAGTACTCCTTGACGAGGTCGGGGTACTCGCGCAGGGCGGTGTCCATGTCGGTGAACAGAACGCCGAGCTGCGCCAGGTCCTCACGGTTGCGGTGGTAGACGACTTCTGACTCGTATTGCGCGGTGACTCCTGCCAGGTACTTGCGTTCTGCTTCCGGGATGCCAAGTCGCTCGTAGGTGGTCTTGATCGACTCGGGAACCATGTCCCAGTCCTTCTGCTGCTCACCGGCCGGCTTGATGTAGTAGTAGATGTCGTCGAAGTCGATCGTGTTGAGTGCCCCGCCTCCACCCCACTGCGGGATCGGCTTGCGGAGGAAGCGGTCGTACGCCTTGAGGCGAAATGCCAGCATCCACTCCGGCTCCCCCTTGAGAGCCGATATTTCCCGGATCACGTCCTCATCGAGGCCCTTACGCGGGGTGAAGGCGTACTCGACATCGTCACGCCAGCCAAGACGGTAGGCGCCAAGATCGAGATCTACGGTTGCCATCGGGAAATCACCTGATTCTGTCGCGTTCGGGATTTGCACTATCCCGATAGTGGGATTGTACCGGAGGGATCGGCCTGGGAGAAAGCCTGTGAGTCACATCTCGCGCAACAAAGGCCGGGGCGGGGATGTTCCTCGATGCGGAAACTTCGGCCTATGCCGGTGATCGTCATTGGTGCCGATACCGCACCCGGGGTGGCGATCATCGAGAAGCTGATCGCACCGGGAAGGGAGGTGCGGGCATTCGTCTCCGATCCCGGGGCTGCTGCCGGCCTCAGGGGGCAGGGGGTCAAGGTAGCCCTCGGCGACGTATCCGACGACAGCCATGTAGAGGTTGCCGCCCTCAATTGCTTCAGTGCGGTGCTCGTGGCCGAGGCGGCACGCGACCACCGGGAGCGATCATTCGCGGCCTCCGAGACCGACATCCTGAAAGGATGGGCCCGGGCGACGGCCGCGGCAGCAGTGCGCCGTGTGATCTGGGTCTATGACGGTATCCCTCCCCCGACCGACACGCCCGAGGTCGCCCTGGTCAACCCGAGCGAGGAGGACTTGGGCTCAAAGGTCTTTGCCCTCGATGACGCCATCGTCATCGACTGATCTCTGGCTCAAACGATCCGGTACAGCTCCAGGGGATGAAGTAGATCCCACAGATCTGCCTCATATCGCGCCTCGTCGCGCTCCCAGGCCTCCTTGACCAGGGGATAGGGGTCGACAGCCCGCCCTCCGAATACGACCTCGAAATGGGTGTGCGAGCCTGTCCACTCGGCATTGCCCGAGTCCCCCACCCAGGCGATGAGTTGGCCGGCGGCTACACGAGTGCCCACATCGATCCCGGGTGCGATGGTCAGATCCCATCCGGCATCTCCGTCATCGGTGCCCGGAGTGTCGTTGTTCAGGTGGAGGTATCGGGTCGACCACCCCTCTCCATGCTCCACTTCGAGGAAGCGCCCGGAGAGCCGGTTGGTGTCCATCTCCACCACGACACCGTCTGCGGCGGCATAGACCTGGGTCATCTTTGGGGCCATGAGGTCCACCCCGTGGTGGCGGCGGCCACCCGAGCGCCGGTCACCAAAGGTGGAGGCGAAGACTGTCACTCGCGTTTCCTGGGGAAAGCGAATCTCGAATGGTGGCTCGCTGGCCCCGTTCGCCGGCGAAGCCGGTAAGAGACCTGCGACGGCGAGCACGGCCATTGCCGCGACCAGCCCAAAGCGCGGCAACCTACGTTGTGACAAGAGCAAGGAATCCCTCCGATTGTGAGAAGCAGCGAACGGGACGTACCTGGTGTCCCTGGGGAGGCGGTCAGGCTACGAAGCTGCTCGCGCTACACAAACACGAGTCAGCTCTGGGCAGCGGGCCCTCCGGTTGGCCGGGAGCGGACCGCGAAGCGGAGGCGGGACAAAGGCTCATCGTCGACCGATATCACAAAGGAATACGAGCCTTCCCCCTGAAACAGGAGATTGTTGAAGGTGAAGGAACGGATCAGCCCGAAGTCGGTGCTCCCGCCGCTCGAGGTGGGCAGCCTCACGGTGTGCGCCAGCGGCTGTGGCAGCATCGGTGCGCCATCGGCGTCCTGGAGCTCGACGGCAACCTTGAGCACGTCTTCTCCCCAGGACGAGGGCACCCGGATCCGGAGGCCGATGGCCAGGCTGGGATGACGGGCCGGGAACGACCTCACCCAGAGCGTGTCCCAGCCCCCACCTAGGACGTAGAGCTTTCCGCGGACAGCCTGGACCGCGTCGGCGAGCAGGGCGACATCGACCGTTGGGCCCAGTGAATCCGGCGTGTTGGCCACGGTTCCGAGCCTACGCCCGGCTTCCGAATGCACCCTCACGGCTCCTATGGTTCCCACCGAGGAGGATCGATGACAGATAGACCCCAGATCGCGGCCGCCAGCGGCAAGCTCGGCGTGCTCACCCCTGGCATGGGTGCAGTCGCAACGACTTTCATCGCCGGAGTGCTCGCCGCTCGCAAGGGTTTCGGGGAACCTTTCGGCTCGCTCACCCAGATGTCACACATCCGTCTCGGGCTACGCACCGATCAGCGCAACCCGTTGATCAAGGACTTCGTCCCTCTCGCCGGCCTGGGCGACCTCGAATTCGGCGGATGGGATCCTTACTCCGACGATGCCTACACCTCGGCGATGAAGGCCGGCGTGCTCGACCCCCGCCACATCGAGGGAATCGGAGACGAGTTGCGCTCGGTCAAGCCCTACAGCGCGGTGTTCTCCGAAAACTGGGTGAAGAACCTCGACGGTGTCGATCAGGTGAAGGAGGGGACCAGCTACATGGACCTCGCCGAGCAGCTGATGGAAGACATCGACCGTTTTCGGGCGGAGAAGTCGGTGGACCGCCTGGTCATGGTGTGGTGCGGCTCGACCGAGGCCTATCGGGAGCCGTCGGCGGCCCACATCGACCTGGATTCGTTCGTCAAGGGTCTCAAGGAGAGCGACCCAACGATCACGCCCTCACAGATCTACGCCTATGCAGCGCTGAAGATGGGCGTGCCTTTCGCCAACGGGGCCCCCAACCTGACATTGGACGTCCCGGCCATGGTCCAACTCGCGATCGAGGAGGGGATCCCCATCGCAGGCAAGGATTTCAAGACCGGACAGACCCTGATGAAGACGATGGTGGCTCCCGGGCTCAAGGCGCGAATGCTGGGAATCAAGGGGTGGTTCTCGACCAACATCCTCGGGAATCGCGACGGTGAGGTGCTCGACGATCCTGAGAGCTTCCGTTCCAAAGAGGTCTCCAAGCTCGGGGTCCTGGAGCAGATCTTGCAGCCGGAGGTCTATCCCGAGCTCTACGGCGACCTCTACCACAAGGTGCGGATCAACTACTACCCACCGAAGGGCGACGACAAGGAAGGGTGGGACAGCATCGACATCTTCGGCTGGCTCGGCTACCCGATGCAGATCAAGATCGACTTCCTGTGCAAGGACTCGATCCTCGCCGCCCCAATCGTCCTCGACCTTGCACTATTCATGGACCTGGCGGCAAGGGCCGACCGCAGCGGTGTCCAGGAGTGGCTCTCCTTCTACTTCAAGAGCCCGCAGCACGGCGACGGCCTGTACCCGGAGAACGACCTGTTCATCCAGCACACCAAGCTGAAGAACAACCTTCGTCACATGATGGGTGAGGACCTCATCACCCACCTGGGCACCGAGTACTACGCCGAGATGTGACCGGCGACGGGATCACCGTTGGCGATTGGTTGATTCCCGAGTCCGAGCTCGAGGAGCGCTTCGACACGTCCGGCGGCCCCGGCGGCCAACATGCCAACCGCAATGAAACCGCGGTCACCCTCCGTTTCCAGATCGGAGGCTCGTCATTGCCTGCCCCGGTGCAGGAGAAGCTGATCCGTCGCCTTGGCGACCGGGTGGAGGTCGTTGCCGCAGAAACACGCTCCCAGTGGCGCAACCGGGAGATCGCCAGGGAACGGCTGGTAGCCAAGCTGGATGGTGCACTGGTCGACCCCAAGCCGCGTCGGAAGACCAAGCCGTCCAAAGCCGCCCGGGATCGGCGGCTATGGAAAAAGAGGGCACGGAGCGACTTGAAGCAGAAGCGACGCCGCCCCGAACCCGATTAGCTCAGGTTTCGATCCGGGACCTCTCCCGAGTCGGGCGAGCCCGGCTGATTCCCCAGCCGGGCTCTCAGATGAAGATGATCTGTGCGCCTTCGGACAGGTCGATGAAGTCTGTGGCGCTGATGATTCCCTCCACCCGCTCGTAGAGGTCCTTCTCGTCGATGTGCATCATGTCGGCCGACATCCGGCAGGCCCACAGGTGACCACCGGCGTCGGTGATCATCTCGAGGAACTCGGGAACGTCGGGGATGTCGATGCCCTCGATCTGCTTTTTCATCATGTGGGTGGCGAAAGACGTCATTCCGGGAAGCCCCATGAGCATCGGCGACATGTGAGTCGCCGGATTCCCCACTGGGGTGAACTTGAGATGAGCCATCGTCTCCTTGTTGATCATGTCGAAGCCCCAGAAGGTGAAGAAGACATGGGTCTCGATGCCCTCGCCCAACGCGGCATTCGCCAGGACCAGGCCCGGATAGGCCATGTCGAGCGAGCCCTTGGAGCAGATGATCGCCAGCTTGCGGCCCGTCGCCTCGTCGTCGAAGACCGGTACCGGCGCTTCCAGTGTCATTGTCATTGTTCTCTCCTCAGACGCAGCCGACCGGCTTGGGAAGCCCGGCGACATAGGCCATCTTCTTGGCAGGTTTCTTTGGGAACAGGGCGAACATCTCTTTCGTGGCGACACCCCCCGCAGTGGCCATGCGACGCAAGGTCGGGGTCTCGCCGTTGGCGGCATAGTCCGAGCGTGCGAAGCGAATCGCCGACCAGTGCCCTTCGGTCAGCTCGAGCCCGATATTGGCGGCCAGGGTCGCAGCCAGGCCCTCATCCCACTCTTCGGGGTCGGTGAGGAAGCCCTCGGCGTCGACTTGGATCTCTCGCCCTTCCATGGTTGCAACCGTCATATGGTCTGTTCCTCTCTCTCTGCTCGGCCGGCAGGGACCTCCTTGCCGCTCATGGACATCGCATTTGGAACCGGGAGTCGGTGCCCCGGCAAGAGCATGTGCCAATAGATGGGTCTGAATGCGAGCTTGCCCAGATGGTTGATCCGGGTCTCCTCGAGGAGGCTGAAGGGGCCTACCCCTGGCAACGGGTAGCTGCCCGGCAACGGTTCGGTTTGGTAGTTGAAGTCGATCAGTAGCGCCTTGCCCGCCCCCGATTCGACGAAGCAGTTGGCATGGCCGTCGAACGAGCGAGTCATTGGCCGCCCTGAGATGTGCTCCAAGAAGTTCTCGACGAACACATCGACCGCGAAGTGGGCCACCGACCCGGCCTTCGAAATCGGCAGAGCTGCGGCGTCACCCAAGGCAAAGACGTTGTCCGAGCCCTCGGCGAGGAATGTTCGCGAGTCCACCTTCACGTGGTTCAACTCGTCTCCCAGACCCGATCTGGCCACAAACTCGGCCCCCATGTTGACGGGTACCGTCACCAGGAGGTCGAAGGGGATCTCGCGCTCGTCGAATGAGACCAGGGAGCCGTCGTCGACCCGCTCCACGTAGAAATCGGGCTCGACCCGGATTTCCCTGGTGTCGAGCATGTCTCCAAGGCGCTCCGACGCGATCGGTTTGGTGAAGGCACCCGAGAGAGGAGTGGCGAACGTCATCTCGACACGGTCCCGGATACCGGCTCGTCTGAAGAAGTCGTCCGCCAGGAAGGCAAACTCGAGAGGAGCAACAGGGCACTTGATCGGAAGCTCACTGATGTGGACCACGAACCGGCCTCCGCTCCAACTTGCCAGCTTCTCCCGAAGGGCAAGAGCGCCAGGCAGTGTGTAGAACTCGTGGACAGTGTCTCCGAACAGGGCACCGTCCATGCCAGGCGTCATATCAGGGCGAGGATGGGTCCCGGTGGCGACAACAAGCTGGTCGTAGTGAATGCGTTCGCCGCCGGCGAGCTCGACCAGATTGTCCTCGACGTGAATCCGAGCGACCTCTTCGGTGACGAGTGAGACTTCGGTCGGCAGCAGCGGCCGGGTCCGCTTCAGCAACTCACTTGGCTGATAGCGACCGAATGGCAGGAAAAGCAGACCTGGTTGGTAGAGATGGAACGGAGAGGGCTCGATGACCGTGATCTCCCACTCCTGCATCGGCAGCGACGGTCGGAGCTTGTTGACCACCATCGTGCCGGCAGTCCCGGCACCGAGAACCACCAGGCGTTTCATCGACAACTCGCTCATGTGATCCAAGCTATGGCTGGCAGCGGTGGCCGAGGTAGTGCCAAATGGCCCTGCGCTGCGGGCACTCGGCCCTGTGACCCCGGTTCACTGGCCTGCTTCAGATCCTCACCGCTGGTCACGGCCGCCACGGGCTCAGGCTTGCTGCTGGCTGCCAAAGCCACATGGGATTGTGACCTTGGGCACTGCCGCCACAGCCTGCGGCGACAAAAGATGGTGGTATGAGCCACAACAGACGTTTCGTATGGCTTGCCGCGCTGGCGTTGGTCGTCGCCGGCTGTGGAGAAGGGGACGGCGCTGAGTCGACCACGACCCAGAGCCCAACCACCACCGAGCTTGAGACCACTACCACCGAGGTACCGGCTACGACCACGACCGGATTGCCGACTTCGACCACATCGTCAGTGAGCACCACGGGGCACGTGGTCTATCTGATCCTCGAGACTGTTGACGACACAACCGGAGGCCCATTCCTGGCACCTATCCACCGGGAAGGTCCGACAGCAGGTGACCCGGCGACCGTTGCGCTGGAACTCCTGATGGAAGGTCCGTCCGCCGATGAGATCGCCGGAGTCCCTGCGATCCACACTGCGATTCCGGAGGGGAGCAGCGTCCTGGGGGTGACCGTCGACGGAGGCGTCGCCACGATCGATCTCAGCGCTGAGTTCGACGACGGTGGGGGCACCGCCTCCATGTTCGCCCGTCTCGCCCAGGTCGTCTACACCGTGACCCGCGCCGCGCAGGTGGACGAGGTTTCATTCCAAATCGACAACGATCCGGTGACCACCTTCTCCTCGGAGGGTATCGAGCTCGAAGGACCGCAAACCCGGAGCGACTATTACGGCAACCTGCCCGCAATTTTCGTCGACTCCCCCGCCTGGGGTGAGCCGGTGACGAGCCCGATCCAGGTCGAAGGCCTCAGCAACGTCTTCGAAGCCGTCTCCCAGGTGCTGCTGACCGACGACGACGGGCTGCCGCTCTTCGAGGACAGTGTCATGGCCTCATGTGGCACCGGCTGTTGGGGTGACTGGGAAATCTCGATCCCGTACACCGTGGATCGGGAACAGGTCGGCGCCCTGTTCGTCTGGGAGTACTCGGCCAAGGACGGAAGCCGGATCAACATCCGCGAGTACCCGGTCCTTCTCCACTAGCCCGAACGCTGCTCTCTCGGTTCCACTGGTTGGTCACCAGGCCCAGGGAGCAGCTGTCATGTCGAGGCTGGTTTTACGATCAGCACATCACAAGCAGCGAGATTGATCGCGCGGTGACTGGTGCTACCGAGGATCAAGGCCCCCAATTCACCCCGTCCTCGTGTACCCACCACCAACAACGACGCTCCGGTGTCGTTGGCGTACGACACGAGCGAGTCTGGCGGGTAGCCCTCCAAATCGACCCGACGGATCTCGACCTTCGCTTCCGAGATCTGATCCTCGAGTGGCCCCCATACCGCGCTGCGGTGACCTTCGGCGATTGCGACGTAATCGATCGGGATGTCGACGTAGGTGAAAGGCAGATGAAAGACATTTACCACGTGGAGCTCGGCGACCCTCCACTCCGCCTCCTCGATCGCTCTGGCCAATACCCCTCCGGCCACCGGCGACTCGTCGACACCGACAACGACAACCATGAGTCCTCCTTGTTCTTTCCAAGCTTGACCTCGCACCCCGGGCTGCGGCCACGGCCGGAAGTCAATCTCGGCCTGCCGTACTGCCCTCTTCTCCGGGCGGCACGGACGTCATCGACTCGGCTCTCTCCCGGCGTCATCAACGCCCATGTGAGTCGGTTCCCTCTCTCTGCCTTCGGAGTCTGCGCATCAGCGCAACGCCGCCGACAGGGCCGGAGATGAGTATCAGGCTCGTGAGGATCCCCACCAGGAGGTTCTCCCTGAACACCTGCGCCAACGACACGTCATAGCCGATCCCGAAGGTGATGATCAGGTTCACGGCGACGATCGCCCCGAGCAAGCCCCCGACAGCAACCCCCAAGACCAGATCAACGCTGTTCTGACGTCGGGTGGCCATTTCGATTGGCCTAGTGGCCCGTCGCACAGATACTGAGGGCGTCTCTCCGGCCCTCGACACCCCTTGCTGCGTCGAAGTGCTCGCCGCAGCTGCCGGCTGCGACTGCGCGCTTCTCCTTGCCAGACGACGCCGATGATCCGGAGTTAATACGCGCCCCCTATCAGAGCGACAGACCACTAGTCGGCGGCACCGATATCGACGTTGTAGGCCTCGAACACGAGGTCGGCTCCACGCTGCCGGTGCAACACCAGTCGTCCCAGAAGAGTGGTCACCGCCCGGCGCAGGGAGTGCACGGGGTGGGTCGGATCGGCCGCCACCGTGCGAGCCGCCTCCTGGGCCCGGGCCACTCCGCTGAGGAGTTCGCGATGCTCGCTGCGGAGAGCGTCCACCTCGGAGCCGAGCCGCGGTGCCGAGAGCATGATCTCAGCGAATAGGCCATCCGGGCTCTCCACCTCGAGGATGTGCTCGTCCAACGCCTGGCGGAGCTCGGCGAGCGACGTATTGACTTCGCCGATCCATCCTGTCCAGGACGACGGACCGGCTACCGCCTGCTCGGATTCGCTCATGGCGTGACGTAGCCGGCTGCGACGAGCCATGGCCCTGACCAGGACAGGCTCGGGGAGCTCTTGACTCAACCCCGACTGGGCGGCGGCCTCTTCAACCGCCATCTGGAACTGCAGATCGCTTCCCGGCGCCCGAAAGAGGTCAAACCCCTGGGCCGACTCCTCCAGCTCCAAGACACGCTCTGCGTCGCTCATGTCGATCCTCGACCAGTCGCGACCTTCGATGTCTTTCGACGCAAGTGCTGTACCAGGGCATCACTACCGGGAAAGACCAGTGTCTCGCGCTCGTCCTCAGCCCACCGCACCAGAAAAGGCGGCTCTCCACCCTCTCCTCGTGCTTCGAGAATCTCACCCTCCTTGTCACTGTCGCCGACATGGTGTCCCTGGATCACTAAGTGATCGCCGGGCTTGGCACGCATCGAGACTCCCTTTGTCTACATCTCCAGCATTCGGCATGCGGGATTGCCCTTGTAGAGGCAAAAGGCCCAATGGCTGCGCGTCGTGGATCGCCGAAGGCGAATCGACAGCCTTATGACATGGTGGGCACAGTCTCTGTGACCTGGTCGATGCGGACGTAGCGCCGAAAGGGCGCAGTTGTGTCAGTGCGGCGCGTCCGACGACAATCGCCCGGGCATGGCCCTTTACGACGTCGATTGGCTTCCGAATTGAGCATGACTCCCGAGCGTTGGGACTTCCTCAACGAATATTCCCTCGGAGTCTTTGGCGCCGAGGACGATCATCTCGCCGGGCTCATGGGCGAGGCGGTCGCCGCCGGCCTCCCGGACATAGCGGTCAGTGCCGATGTCGGGCGGCTGCTTCAGATCCTCACCTCGATGACCGCCGGCAGGTTGGCTGTGGAGGTGGGAACTCTCGCCGGGTACTCGGCGATTTGGATAGCACGCGGCTTGAGGTCCGACGGGCACCTGATCACGATCGAGATCGAAGAGCGCCATGCCGAGTTTGCCCGCCGTCAGTTTGAAATAGCCGGCTTGAGCGACCGGGTCGAAATCAGGCAGGGTGCCGGGGTCGGTGTCTTGGAGGCCCTGGCCACCGAGTTGGAGCCGGGAAGTGTCGACGTCCTGTTCATCGACGCCGTGAAGCACGAGTACTCGCAATACCTCACCATCGCCAAACCATTGATCGCGGTCGGGGGCTTGGTTCTGGCGGACAACGTCTACGGGACTGGATTCGGCTGGATCGATGAAGGCCACGGGACAGATGCGTTCAACCGGCTCGTTGCCGCGGACACTGACTTCGTCGCCGTGGCAGTGCCGCTCCGTCAGGGCGTGCTCATCGCCCGACGCGTGAGCTGAGGAGGCGGATCGCCTGTCCGCGATCTGGCTTGCCCAGATCGGTTGTGGGAATCCGCGAAACTCGGAGCCAACGTTTGGGGATCAGGGCACCACTCAGCCGCTCCCGGAGCCCCGCCTCGACCCCAGCTGGCTCGACAACCCCCTCGAAAACACAGGCCACCTCCATGCCCCACTCGTCGCTGGGGACGCCGAGCACCAGTGCCCTCCCCACACCCGGGATCGAGGCAACGGCTTCCTCGATCACCGCGGGGTCGATGTTCTCCCCACCGCTCACGATGATCTCGTCTGCTCTTCCGGTGACCCGGAGGGCTCCATCGGGGTCGAGCTCACCCAGGTCGCCGGTGACGAACCAGGAGCCACGATCCCGGTCGGGCTCGTTCACATAGCCCGGCGAAACCATCGCCCCCCGGACCGCAATCCGCCCGTCGGCTTCGATCCGAAGCTCCACGCCGGGCAGTGGGTGAGCCTTGGCCTCGAGGGAGGCGCTGGGCCTCAGTGTCGCGACCTGGCCGCAGGTCTCCGTCATCCCGTAGCTTGGTAGAACCATGAGCCCTCCCCGGGCAGCACGGTCCAACAGGCCCTTGGCGATCGGGCCTCCTCCTACCAGCACCTTCACGGGGGGATAGGGCCCGGGATGGACGTGCAGGATGCGCTGGAGCATCGTCGGCACCACCGAGGCAAAGGTGACCCCGCCGCGCAGAGCCGCGGAGAGCTCCCTGGGATCGAACCTGGGCAGCATCCTCACCCGGCCCCCGGCGAAGGCGGAACGGAGCACGACGGCAAGGCCCCCAACTCGGTGCAACCCCATCGTCAGGAGCCAGACATCATCGGAGTCGTTGCCCAGGTGCTGCTGGGACCCTCGCACCGCGGCCTCCCAGTTGGTCCGGGTCAAACGGGCACCCTTCGGGCCCCCGGTGGTGCCCGATGTGAAGATCACTGTCGCGGCATCGCCAGGATCGATGTTTTCAGGCACGTCGGCCTCGGGGCCGGCAAGGACAGCGGAGCCACCAGCCATCACTGCCAGGATGTCGACAACCGACCCGGCGTCGAGTCGCGGGCGGAGGATTTCCACCCCACTGATCGGCCGGTGGTGTATCGATTCGATCAAGTCACCGAATGTGTAGGAACCCGTCGGAGTCTCGAGGAACACTCGACTCGGTCCGTGCATGGAGAGCCAATCGATCACAGCTGGATTGTGCCTCTTATCCTCATTGCTCGTGGTCTCCGAGATATTCGATCCATCAGCCTGGTCTCAGGTGCCGGGCTTCGATTTTACCGACGTCACCTATCACCGAGCCGAGTCGGGCGTGGTACGTGTCGCCATCGACCGTCCCGAGGTGCGAAACGCCTTCCGGCCCCGCACTGTCGACGAGTTGTACACCGCCCTCGACCACGCCCGCCAGTCAACCGATGTCGGGTGTGTGCTGCTCACGGGCAACGGACCATCGCCCAAAGACGGGGGCTGGGCGTTCTCCTCTGGAGGCGACCAGCGGATCCGAGGGCGCGACGGGTACATGTACGCCGAGGGTGAGGAGGCGGACTCGGTAGACCAGGCCCGTGTGGGCCGTCTTCACATCCTCGAGGTGCAACGACTGATTCGGTTCATGCCCAAGGTGGTGATTGCCGTGGTTCCCGGTTGGGCGGCCGGTGGCGGACACAGCCTCCATGTCGTCTGTGACTTGACGATCGCCTCGGCCGAGCACGCAGCTTTCAAGCAGACCGACGCCGACGTCGCCTCTTACGACGCCGGCTACGGGTCTGCCTATCTGGCGCGGCAGGTCGGTCAGAAACGAGCGCGCGAGATCTTCTTTCTCGGAAGGACCTACACGGCAGAAGAGGCTCAGGCGATGGGGATGGTGAACGCAGTGGTCCCCCACGCCGATCTGGAAAGGGTCGCCCTGGAATGGGGTGCAGAGATCACGAGGAAGAGCCCCACCGCCCAGCGCATGTTGAAGTTCGCGTTCAACATGATCGACGATGGATTGGTGGGACAACAGATCTTCGCCGGGGAGGCCACCCGGCTCGGGTACATGACCGATGAGGCCAGTGAGGGTCGGGACGCATTCCTGGAGCAGCGTGAGCCCGACTTCCGGCGATTTCCCTGGCATTTCTGAGCCGGTGACCACTGCCCGGGACTGGAGGGCGGCGGCGCGGATCCACACCCTGCCTGCCGCGGTGGTCCCGGTGGCCGTGGGTGGGGGCCTGGCACAGGGCGACGGGGTGTTTCGGTGGGACGCGTTCGCGCTCACGCTCATCGCGGCCCTGGCGATCCAGGTGGCCGCCAATTTCGCCAATGACGTCTCAGATGCCCGACGCGGCGCGGACACCCCCGACCGGGTCGGCCCACCCCGGATGGTCGCCCTGGGCCGGATCACCCCACGACAGATGTGGTGGGGAGTGGCCGCTTCAGTGGCCGTGGCTGCCTTCGCAGGCATCGGGCTCGCTCTCATCGCCGGGCCGGTGGTGCTGGTCATCGGCATCGTGTCCCTTCTGGCGATGCTGGGATACGTCGGCGGGCCTTTCCCCTATGGGTATCGGGGTCTCGGCGAGCTCTTCGTGTTCATCTTCTTCGGGCTGGTGGCGACGGTGGGCAGCCGCTACGTCCATGACATGTCGGCCCCCCTCGACGCGTGGCTGCTTGCGGTTCCCGTCGGACTGCTGGCGAGCGCTCTGTTGGTTGTGAACAACATCCGCGATCTGGACACCGACCAGGAAAGCGGGAAGCGGACCCTGGCAGTGATCCTGGGCCGAAAGAGGACGAGAACGCTCTACGCGGCCTTGGTCGCCGGCACCTACGCGCTGATCGTGATCTTCGCCGCTCTGGGCTGGACACCCTTGGCAACCATCTCCGCCGCGGTGCTGCTCCCATATGCGATCGGCCCGATCCGGATCGTGCGCTCCAGCACCGACGGGCCCTCCCTGATCCGGGCGCTGGTCATGAACGGGAGACTGCACCTTTGGACCGGTGTCCTGCTGGCAGTCGGGGCTGCCTTATGATCGTGTGGAACCTCCGTCCCTGACCGAGCGTCGAAGGACCATGAGAAAGACTCTGATCGTTGCCTCTATTCTCGGACTGGCGCTGTCCGCCTGTGCCGAGCCGTCCGAACAAGCATCCGCCGACCCCACCGAGTCGGCGTGGGTACTGGAATCAGGGACACTCGATGGGGAGGCGATCCCGGTCGTCGAGACCCATCCCATCACCCTCGTCTTCGATGAGGGCGACGCCGGTGGCACCTCTGCCTGCAACTCGTACTTCGGCAGTTACACCATCTCCGGCGCCGAGATCGGTTTCTCCGGACTTGGTTCGACGATGATGGCCTGCGAGCCGGTCGAGGTCATGGACTCGGAAAGCGCGTACCTCGCGGCCCTGGAGCTAGTTGACGGCTTCTCTGCGACCGAAGACAGTCTCACCCTCACGGGCGAGGGGGTGGAGCTGGTGTTCGCAATAGACGCGACGGCTTAGTAGTCCGTCAGATCTCCTCGTCCGAGTCGATGCTGGCGCCCACCACCATCGCCGCGGCCAGCAGGACCAGGTTCTTGATCACGAACTCGCCCTCTACTGTCAGTCTGAAAGGGTTGTTGCCCTGAAAGGCGATCTCGGGGAGCAGGAAGAACACGAGGAAGGTGCCGAGCATCTGGGCGGCGAGCACCAACAGCACCAGACGAAGGCCCCAGCGACCGGCCAAACCGACACCGACCGCCATTTCGACGACACCAAGGACCGGGACGAACCAATCTGGGTCGACCCAGTAGACCGTGGACGCCACAAGGTCCACCACGGGCGAGACTCCCAGGACCTTCAGTGCCCCGAACCAGACGAAGACGATGGCGAGCGAGATGCGAAGGGTGGGGACTCCCCACCGCCGGAGGAACGGGATGACCGCTCCGTCAACCTTCTCGATCAGCGTGGCCATACGCTGATCTTGCTGCGCCCTCTTCCTGCCGCCAAATCATCTCCGTTGGCCCGCGTTGTCGAAAAGACCCGACATTGTTTCCACGTCGGCACCAGCCCCAGCCAGTGGCGACTGGCTAGCTTGGCGATGCTTCGCCCATCGGAGCCGGAACCTGCCATATCTCCACGATTTCGCTGACACAGACGGGTCGGACCGGGACCTGCTCGGGGGTAAGGGAGCTGGGCTGGCCCGGATGACGTCACTCGGACTTCCCGTCCCGCCAGGGTTCACGATCACCACCGAGGTTTGCCGGCTCACGATGGACGCCGGTCATGTCCCACCGGACCTCTGGGACGAGGTGCGGTCCGCGGTTATTCGGCTCGAGGAAATGACCGGCCGCTCGTTCGGCGGTGGCCCGGTACCGCTGCTGTTGTCGGTCCGCTCCGGTTCCAAGTTCTCGATGCCAGGGATGATGGACACCATCCTCAATCTCGGCATGAACGACGAGGTGGTGGAGACTCTCGCCAGTTGGTCAGGCGACGAGCACTTCGCGTGGGACGTCTATCGACGGTTCGTACAGATGTACGGCGATGTTGTCCTCGAAGTAGATGGCGCCCTGTTCCAGGCAGTGCTCACCGAGCTACGCGAGACGGCCGGTGTCGGCGACGATTCGGAGCTGAGCGCGGATGATCTGGAGACGGCGACCAGGCGGTTCCAGTCCATTGTCGAGGAGCACCGCCCAGGCGAGATGCCAAAAGACCCGATGGAGCAACTGAAGGGCGCAATCAACGCCGTCTTCCAGTCTTGGAACACCAAGAGGGCCATCGAGTACCGGCGAATCAACGCGATCCCGGACGACCTGGGAACGGCGGCCAACGTCCAGATGATGGTATTCGGTGACCTGGGCGAGGACTCCGGAACGGGGGTCTGTTTCACGCGCGACCCGTCCACGGGCGCCCGGGCGATCTATGGCGACTACCTGCCCCGAGCCCAGGGCGAAGACGTGGTTGCCGGTGTCAGGAACACCCTTGGCCTGGACGATCTGGCCGGCCTTCATCCCCAATGCCACGAGCAACTCCTCCGGATCATGGAGGGCCTCGAAGAGCACTACAGAGACATGTGCGATATCGAGTTCACGATCGAAAGGGACATTCTCTTCATCCTCCAGACACGAGCCGGGAAGCGGACCGCGCCGGCCGCAGTTCGCATGGCGGTGGCCATGGTGGAGGAGGGGCTGATTGATCGGCCTACCGCCATCGGCCGCGTCGACCCGGCATCGCTGGAGCAACTGCACCGGCCCCGTATCGCCGACCACGTCTCCTCGGGAGCTTCGATCGCCCAGGGGGTGGCCGCCTCCCCGGGGGCGGCGACTGGAGCCGCCGTCTTCTCCTCCGACGAGGCGGTGGAGCGGGCGAGAGAGGGTGACCGTGTGATCCTGGTGCGGCCGGAGACGACTCCGGACGACATCCATGGGATGATCGCCGCGATCGGCATCCTCACCAGTCAGGGGGGAAAGACCTCCCACGCCGCGGTGGTGGCGAGGGGCATGGGCAAACCCGCGGTGACCGGGATAGCCGCCCTCACGGTCGACCCCGAGGCCGGGAAAGCAACAGTTTCCGGCAAAGAGTTCCACGCCGGCGACGTGGTGACCATCGACGGCACGAGTGGCACTCTCTTCCTGGGGTCCGTCGACCTCGTCGAACCGGAGCCGATTCCGGAGCTCCAGGAATTGCTGTCGTGGGCCGACGAGATCCGGAAGCTGGGGATTCGGGCCAACGCCGACATCGCCGATGACGCTCGTGTTGCTCGGGACCGTGGAGCCGAGGGAATTGGTCTCGCTCGGACCGAGCACATGTTCCTCGGTGATCGGCTCGCCGTGGTCCAGGAGATCATCCTCACCGATGACCCGGACAAGCGGACGAACGCGCTCAATGAGTTGGAGCGCCTACAAATCGGAGACTTCGAAGGGCTGCTCGAGGCGATGGACGGGCTACCGGTAGTGATCCGGCTGCTCGACCCTCCCCTCCATGAGTTCTTGCCCTCGCGCCTCGCCCTGGAGCACGAAATGAGGACGAGGGCCAAGGAAGGTCATCCGATCGATGACCTGCAGTCGATGTCGGACCATGTCGCAAAGTGGGAGGAGGACAACCCGATGCTCGGCCTTCGCGGGGTCAGGCTCGGACTGATGGTGGATGACCTGTACCGGATGCAGGCACGGGCCGCGGCCAAGGCTCTCGTCCGACGGCATCAGGCAAAAGGCGATCCTCGCCTCGAGATCATGATCCCCCTGGTAGCCGACGTCGAAGAGCTGATTCGCATGCGGGAGGTGATCCAGGAGGAGCTGGACCAGGCGACCGGAGATTCGGGAATCGCGCTCGATGTCCCCATCGGCACGATGATCGAGCTTCCGAGAGCTGCGCTCACGGCCGGTGCGATCGCTCGCGTCGCCGACTTCTTCTCTTTCGGCACCAACGACCTTACCCAGATGACATACGGCCTGAGCCGGGACGACGCCGAAGGCCTCTTCCTCCGGGACTATCTGGAGCGGGGTATCTTCTCGATCAACCCGTTCCAGACTCTGGATCGCGCCGGTGTCGGCCGGTTGGTGAGCGTGGCCGCGCGTGAGGGGCTGGAGGCGAATCCGAAGCTGGTGGTCGGAGTCTGTGGAGAGCATGGCGGCGACCCGAAGTCCATTGCCTTCGTCGAGGAGCTCGGCCTCGATTATGTTTCTTGCAGCCCTCCCCGCATCGAGGGCGCCCGCCTCGCGGCGGCGCAGGCAGTCGTCAGCGGGGACTCGGTCGACTGATTGCCTCGAGAGCGAGATCGACCAGGCCGGACACCCCTCGACCGGTGGTTGCGGTGGTGACCAGAACCTGCTGGCGACCGGAGGTCGAGGCCTCCAGGGCCAGCCTCAGAGGATCCACACCGGGGAGGTCTCCCTTGTTGATCACGACCAGGTCGGCGATCTCGATAACGCCGGCTTTGTCCGCCTGGATCTGATCCCCCCATCCCGGCGCAACGACCAGGACCACCAAGTCCACGATCTCCATGACCACCACTTCGGACTGGCCGATGCCAACCGTCTCCACCAGGACAAGATCGAATCCGGCGTGGGACAGGGCAGCGACCACTCCTCCGGCGGCCAACGCAAGGCCACCGAGACTCCCACGGGTGGCCATCGATCGGACATAGACCCCGGGATCATCGACATGCTGCTGCATGCGTATCCGGTCACCTAGGAGAGCACCCCCGGTCATGGGGCTCGACGGGTCGACGGCGAGCACCGCAACCGTGTCCCCCCTCGATCGGAGCTCGGTGATGACCGCGCCAACCAGTGTCGACTTGCCCGCGCCCGGGGGCCCGGTGACGCCAATCCGGTGCGATCCCGTCACTCGATCCAACTCCGAGACAGCCTCGATGGCCGCCGGGTCGGACGACTCGACGGCCGTGATCAGACGGGCCAGTGACGACCGGTCGCCGGACAGGGCGCGCTCGACCAGCTCGCTGGAGCTCATCGCCGAGAGACTATGCCGGGATCAGGCCGGGCCCGGGGATGGGGTCAGATGCCCGGGCAGGTCGATTCCACCGTGGGGTGAGATCAGGTCTTCCTCGAGGACTGGAGCGTCGGCACTGGCATTGACCTCTGTGACACCAGGGACCCGGTCGATCAGGATCCGCTCGATCCCTGCCTTGAGGGTCATCATCGACAGCGGGCACCCCCCGCAGGCGCCGACCATCTGAAGGTTCACGGTCCCGCCCTCGGTTCCGAGCAGCACGAGATCGCCACCGTCGGCCTGGACCGCCGGCCGGATGTAGTCGAGGGTCTCGACCAGCTTGCCGTGGTCGATTCCGTTCTCGCCCGCCTGCGGCGTGGTCGAAATGGTGACAGGGGTGCCTTGATTCATCGTCTGTTTGAACCGGTTGAGATCGTCAACTGTTCCCGAAGTGTAAGGGCTTTGCCGAATCAGCCTCGCTCGATCCCGGCACCGAGCGCGGTGAGGCGGCCGGTGAAGTCCTCGTAGCCGCGATCGATGTGCTCGGCATCGCCGACCGTCGTCGTCCCCTCGGCGCGCAGCCCGGCGAGCACCAAGGCTGCTCCGGCTCGGATGTCGGGTGCCAGGACGGGGCACCCCGAGAGGGTGTCGACTCCGCGGACGATGGCGTGCTGCGACTCGGTGGTTATGTCAGCTCCCATCCGCGCCAGCTCCCCCACATAGCGGAACCGGGAGTCGTAGAGGTTCTCGGTTATCACAGACGTCCCGGAGGCGACCGAGAGCAAGGCAACCATCTGCGGGTGCATGTCGGTGTGGAAACCGGGAAAAGGCAGCGTTGCGAAGTCGACGGGCCCCGGTCGGTCCGGTCCTCTCACACGAAGCCAGCCATCGCCACGCTCCACCCCGCAACCTGCCTCCTCGAGCTTCTTGAGCTCCATCCGGAGGTCGGCGGTGGAGCATCCGGTGACGGTCACGTCACCCCCGGTTATCGCTGCCCCCATCGCATAGGTCCCGGCTTCCAACCGGTCCGGGATCACGCTGTGCTCGACCGGGCTCAGCTCCTCCACCCCGGTCACGGTGACCAGGGAAGTGCCGCCACCCTCGATGTCGGCCCCCATCGCCACCAATTGCACGATCAGGTCCTGGATCTCAGGCTCACGGGCCGCGTTCACGATCACTGTCTCACCCTCGGCGGTGGCACCGGCGAACAGCAAGTTCTCAGTTGCGCCGACCGAGGGGAAGGGGAGCTCGATCTCGGTCCCCTTGAGGCGGCCATCGACCTTTCCCACCAGCTCCCCGTGCACCAGGTCGAAGTATGCCCCCATCGCCTCCAGGCCGCTCAGGTGCATGTCGATCGGGCGGGCCCCGAGGTCATCGCCACCGGGCAGCGCCACCCGTGCCTCGCCCGCCCGGGCCAGGAGTGGTCCGAGCACGACAATCGAGGCCCTCATCTGCCGAACCAGCTCGATCGGAGCCTCGGCGTTGATCTCGTCGGGTACTACCACCCACAGCTCGTGATCTCCCTGCTCCACACGGCATCCGATGTGGTCGAGGACCTGGCACATCAGCTCGACATCGAGGATCGTCGGGACGTTGGTCAAACGGTGCCGGCCGGGCGCGAGCAATGCCGACACCATCTCTTTGAGGACCGCATTCTTGGCACCGCGGACCCCGACGGTGCCCTGGAGGCGCGCTCCACCCTCGACCACGATCGCAGACATTGGCTCGCATGTAACCAGGCCCCATCGGCAACCTCTGGTTGGGCTGAGCCGGTGAAGGCGCGGTGGCTACGCTGCCTCGCGCCATGAGAATCGCACTCGGTTCCGACCATGCCGGTTTCGAAATGAAGGAGCACCTTGCTTCCTGGCTCGCCGAAGCGGGGCATGCCGTGTACGACCTCGGCACGCACTCGCCCGAGCCCGTCGACTACCCGGACTACGCGGCGGCGGTAGGGCAGGCCGTACTCGACGGCCGGGCCGACCGGGGAATCATCATCTGCGGGTCAGGCGCCGGGGCCTCGGTGGCGGCCAACAAACTGAACGGGATCAGGGCTGCCGTGGCCCACGACACCTACACCGCGCATCAGATGGTCGAACACGATGACGTCAACGTGATCTGTCTCGGGTCGCGAGTCATCGGCGAGGCGCTGGCCGAAGACCTGGTCAACACGTTTCTCGACGCCAAGTTCAGCCGGGACGAGCGCCACGTGCGCCGGCTGGAGAAGGTCAGGTCGCTCGAAGCCTGATCAGCCCGCGATCGACTCCTGCGCCACATCGACCAGAAGATCCAACTGCTCTGTGGACAGCTCACCGCTTACCCGGAGCAGATTGGTGTTCTCACCGTCGAGCACCATGAATTGCGGCGTCGAGCCCAGTCCATAGGCAAGAGCGAGCGTGCCCTCCTCGCTGTCCATCATCACCGGAGGAGTCCATCCCACTTCTTCGAGCCACTCATTCGGCGGGAAATTCTCCCGCAACTCGTTGGCCAGGGTCGAAATCGAGATCATCTCGACGTCATCGGGGAGGTTGCCCTCGTCGATCCACTGTTGGATGACCGGGACCTCGGCCTGGCAATGGGGGCACCAGTGCGCGAGGAAAACCACGATTTTCGGAGTGCCGTCGGGCTCGATTGTCACCGGGTTCTCGTTCCAGTCCGCTCCCTGCGCACTGGGCGCGGTGATGCCCGCGGCCACATCTTCTGTCCCCGAGGCGTAAACGGGCAGGTTCTCGCCCTCGACCGTGGGTGTGCCGAAGGCGATACCGGGGTCGACCTCCTGCTCGTTGGCGATCGACCATGCGAGGGCAACGATCAGAGCCAGGGCGGCCAAACCACCGATGCTCCACCAGAGGACCGAGCGGTTTCGTGGCGCCAAGGCGCCAGGGGCCGGCTTTTTGGTCTTTTGAGTCATTCGGTTGCTTTCGTGTAGAAGGCGAGTAAGACGGAGATAACGATAAACCCGGCGCCGGCCATAAAGGGCAGGTCCATGAATCCGAAAACCGCGATGCTGCGCGCCGAGCACGGATTCAGCGGGTCGCAGGAGCCGCCTTCCAAGCTCGGGAAGAACTGGACCAGATTGTGATAGATCGAAACCGCGAGCCCGATCAGCGCCAGCGGCAGCGCATAGAACTTGACCAGGGCCTCACGGCGAATCGCCCCCACCAGCAAGATCACCGAAAGGGGATACATGGCGATCCGCTGGAACCAGCAGAGCCGGCACGGCACGAAGTGAATCGCCTCCGAGTAGATCAAAGAACCGACAGTGGCCACCGCGGCCACCGCCCAGGCGAGCCATATCGCGCTGCCCCCGAGCAGTTCCGATGCCTCCGGCCCCTTCACGGCCCGATAGATGAGCAGGCCGACGGCGGCGACCAGGCAGATCAGCGCGAGGATCGCAAAGAAGTTGTTGAGAACGAGTACGGATTGGTTTGACATGGCTTCCTGGGTTGCAGTCCCGACCGGATTCGAACCGGCGTTTCCGGCTTGAAAGGCCGGCGTCCTAGGCCTCTGGACGACGGGACCCGGAAGAGACAAGGTTACCCGCCGTGCCGCTTGTATCCGGACCCGCCGAGCGTCTCACGGCGATTGATTGCCCGCCAACCGCGCTCGGGCGGTGCGGATTCGATCGAGCGAGTCCTCCTTTCCCAGCACGGCCAGGGACTCGAAAAGTGGAGGACTGATCGACGAGCCGGTGATCGCCACTCGAATCGGCTGCAGGCCCTTGGCCGCACCCATCTCGAGATCCTCGAGCATCGCTCGCAATGCTGTTTCGATCGGGGATGCCTCCCATGGGTCCACCGATTCGAGGCGCTGCAGGGCCTCGCCCAGGATCTCGGGCACTCCCTCCCTCGACATCACCTTCTCCCAGGATGTCGGTTCGTATTCGAGGTCGGCGAACAGGAAGCGCACCTGATCGCCCGCTTCGATGAGCAGCTTCGAGCGCTCCTGTACCAGCGGGGCGATGCTGAGGTAGCGGTTCCAATCCTCCGAGTCCAGAGGGTGGCCGGCGGCTGCCTCCACGCGCTCCCGCGTGAGCTCGGCGAAGCTGTCCGATGGAAGGGCCCTGATGTACTCGCCGTTGATCCACGAGAGCTTCTCGGGATCGAAAACCGCCGGGTTCTTCGAGACATCGCTGAGGTCGAAGGCAGCCACTGCCTGCTCCCGGCTGAAGATGGTGGTCTCGGCATCGAGAGACCATCCCAGCAATGAGAGGTAGTTGAACACCGCATCGGGCAGATACCCCTCATCCCGGTAGATCGAGAGCGAGGTGGCGGCGAAGCGCTTGGAGAGCTTCTTCCCATCCGTGCCGAAGAGGAGTGGGAGGTGGGCGTAGGTCGCTTCGTCGGCACCGAGAGCACGTGTCAGGAGTATGTGCTTCGGTGTGGAAGGGAGTAGGTCCTCACCCCGGGCCACATGGGTGATCTGGTAGTCGACGTCGTCGACGGTGGACGCCAGGTGATAAGTGGGCGTGCCGTCGGAGCGAAGGATAACGAAGTCGTCGAGGTCTCGCGGCTCGAAGCTCACGATTCCCCTAACCAGGTCGTCGAAGGAGACCGGAGCATCCTGGGGAATCGAAAGCCGGACCGCCCCGGCCTCGCCGGGGTGATCCGGGCGTCGGATGTAATGACCGGGATGGAGGCCCTCTGTTTGCGCCAGCTTGCGGAGGGCATCCAGGTCCTCCGGCGAGCGATCGTCGTGGTAGGCGGCGCCTGATGCCAGCAATTGCTCCGCGGCCTGCTGGTAGCGCTCATACCGGTCAGATTGTCGGTAACTCCCATGAGGGCCCCCGACAGCCACTCCCTCATCCCAGTCGAGCCCGAGCCATCGCAACGAGGTCAGGATGTCCTGCTCGAACTCGGGAGTCGACCGCTCCCGATCGGTGTCGTCGACCCGGACGATGAACGTCCCGTCGTGATGGCGGGCGTAGAGCCAATTGAACAGGGCGGCTCGAGCGGTGCCCACATGGAGGTAGCCCGTGGGTGAGGGGGCGATCCTTACCCGGACGCTCACCTGCCGACGACCGGGTTGGCCAGGGTGCCGATCCCGTCGATCTCGACTTCCATCCTGTCGCCCGACTCGACCTTGCCCACGCCGGCAGGAGTGCCGGTGAGAACCACGTCACCGGGGAGGAGGGTCATCACCGTTGTGATGAACTCGATGATCTCGGCTACGCCGAAGACCATGTCCGAGGTGAAACCGGCCTGGCGCACCTCTCCATTCACCCTGCAGATGACGGCGAGGCGTTCCAGGGGGTCGAGCTCGGTCTCTATGGCCGGGCCGAGAGGGCAGAAAGTGTCGAATCCCTTTGCCCTGGTCCACTGACCGTCCCTGTCTTGCAGGTCACGGGCAGTGACGTCGTTGGCCGCGGTGTACCCCAACAGGTATTGGGATGCGTCCTCGGCCCTCACGTTGCGAGCCACCCTTCCGACTATCGCCGCCAACTCGGCTTCGTGATGGACCTGGTTGCTGATGCTGGGATGGATCACAGGCGCATCGGGGCCGATGACCGAGGTGGCTGGCTTGAGGAAGATCACCGGCTCTTCGGGAACGTCCGTCCCACGCTCGCTGGCGTGATCGACGTAGTTGCGGCCTACGCACACCACCTTGGTTGGCAGAACCGGGGCCAGTAGGTGGGCGCTCTCCCAGGGCACGACGGTCTCGGTCGGCTCCCACGCCACGAATGGCGTGCCCCGATAGATGGAGACGCCCTCACTATCGGCCACGCCATAGGCGATGTCGTCTCCGGCCTTGACCCGAACGATCTTCATGGACGCGTGGACACTAGGAGTCGGCCCCGGATTCAGTCGGAATGGCTCAGCGCCCAGCGCACCTGTTCTGGCTTGTTGACGATCAGGTCGAGGTCGGTCTCGGCGACAGCGGTGTGGCCGGGCCTGGTCTCGTGAGGCACCGCGGCCTTCCAACGCTCGCGCCTTTCGATGACCTCGGGATTCGCCTCGAAGCCGTATCCGCACAGCACTAGGGCTACCTCGAGATCTTCCATGATCGGCCCCCGACCCAACGCCGCGGCTCGGGCGGTCATCAACGCGGCGAGGATGGACTTGAGGTCGGGATCAGGATCGGGCAGCTCGGCGATGGAGAGCAGGCTGAGCGCATATCCCCCGTCGGGTGCAGGCTGTCCGAACGAGCCGCCGCGCGGCACCTCGTCGGGTCCGGTGATCACCCCAGGCTTCGTCGGCCTCCAACTCCTGGCAGGAGGGGGCTCGGCGGTGGGGCGTGGCAGTTGCCCCTCTGTGAGCTCCCGATTGGGTTGCTGACCCATCAGATGAAGGTCAGCCAGTCCCGGTAGTCGGATAGCTTGCCGGCCACGGCGTCGGAGAACAGCTCCTGAGCGCGACGGGTAACCGGGCCGGGCTCGCCCGAGCCCACCACCCGACGATCGATCTCCCGGATCGGGGTGACCTCCGCTGCGGTCCCGGTGAGGAAGACCTCGTCCGCCGTGTACAGGCTCCCGCGCGCCAGCTCCATCTCCCGGACCTCGACACCCTCGCCCTGCAGCAGGTCGATGACGCAATTCCTGGTGATGCCCTCGAGGATTCCCGCCGACACCGGCGGGGTGTGGACCACACCCCGACTCACCGTGAACAGGTTCATCCCGCTGCCCTCGGAGAGAGAGCCGCCATCGTTGAGCATGATCGCCTCGTCGAACCCGTTCTGGACCGCCTCCTGCTTGGCGAGCACGGAGTTGAGATACTGCCCGCTTCCCTTGGCCGTGGGTATGAAGCTGGTGTGCGAGATCCGGCGCCAGCTGGAGACTGTCGCGGTGATGCCGTTCTGGACCCCGTCCTCACCGAGATAGCTGCCCAGGTGGAAGGCAGCCATGAAGGTGTGAACCGGGAGGGAAGCCGGGTTGATGCCGAACGACCCGGCTCCGTAGAAGGACAGAGGGCGGATGTAGCCCGAGTCCAGGTCGTTGACCCGGAGCAGCTCCAGGCAGGCTTCGTCGAGCTGGTCGACCGACCATCTCATGGGGATCGCGTAGGCCCGAGCCGAGGCGAGCATCCGGGTCATGTGATCGTGGAGACGGAATACGGCAGTGCCCTCCGGCGTCTTGTAGGCACGGATTCCCTCGAACACTCCAGTGCCGTAGTGCAGCGCGTGGGACAGGAAGTGGACGTTGGCGTCATCCCAATCGACGAAATCGCCGTCCACCCATATCTTGGATGCCGGTTCCATCACCAAAGGCTAACTGCTGAAGCTCCGAGCGAAATCTCGATTTGGGGATCGCACCCGGATCTAACCTCGGCGGACATGCCACGCCTGGTCGCCTCCTTCTTCGGATCGGGCTTGCTGCTGGGCCGAATCAGAGGATTGGACGCCGGGTCAGGGACCGTGGGCTCGCTTGTCGCGTTGGTGCTTTCAATGTGGATCGGCAGCACCCTCGGATTACCAGGCCAATTGGTGGCCACTGCCCTGGTAATCGCCGCCGCCCTCTGGTCGACGTGGTCTCTGGCCGGAGAGGTAGGCGACGCATCCTGGATCGTGATCGATGAGGCGGCCGGGACATTTCTCGCAACATTGGGGCTCCTGGGATGGCCGGCGGTCGTCGCGTTCATCGCCTTCAGAGTGGCGGACATCGCCAAGAGCCGCTTCACCGGAGTGCTCCAGGCCGAGAGGATGCCCGGTGCATGGGGGATCACGGCCGACGACCTACTAGCCGGGATCTACGGTCTCGCAGCCGGTCATATCGTGAGACTCGCAATCCAATGACGCCGCTATCTGACTCCTCTTTTCCCTAGGTTCTCCTTTGGAGGTGAATCGATGAACTGGCAGCCCCAATCGATCGTGGTCGGAGTCGATGGCTCGGACTCGAGCCGCGCCGCCGCTGAGCACGCGGTGGCTCTGGCGCGGGTTTGGAACGTGAAGGTCTACTTGGTGACTGTCGTCAGGACGCCCGAAGGCTGGTGGGGCCTCGGTGGGGCGCCGCCCTCCCCCGAAGCACTTTCGGCCGCCCTCGCCGAAGGTCAGGCCCAGATCCTCAACGAGCTCGAGGGTCAGCTCGATCTCGACGGTGTCGACTACGAGACAGTCGAGGAGCTCGGCGACCCGCCGGCCCGGTTGATCGCGGTGGCCGAGGACAGAGGCGCAGGATTGATAGTCATCGGGAGGCGGGGGGCCGGTCTGGCGGAGAGGGTGATGTTGGGCTCGGTAGCCGATCGAGTCTCCCACCAGTCTTCGGTCCCGGTCCTGGTAGTGCCCTGATCGCCTGAAACGGTGTCAGTCGTCGCCGTGATACCGGTCAAACAGTTCTCCATGGGGAAGGGTCGGCTCAGCGGGGCCCTGAACGATGCGGCGAGAGCGGCTTTGGGCATCGCCCTCGCGGCCAGAACTGCCGGGACGGTGCTCGAATCCGGGATGACACCTCTCATGGTGGCTGGCGACGACGAGATGCGGGCCTGGGCCGAGAGGAAGTCGATCGCCCTGATCCCCGACCCGGGCGAGGGACTGAACGGTGCCGCCGACGCCGGGGTCGGTTGGTGCCGCGATCGATCGATGGACTGGATCGTCATTCACGCCGATCTGCCCCTCCTCGGGCGAGGCGACATCGACGCTCTCATCAGTGCGCTGGATGAGGCCGACTCGGTCATCGCCCCTTCCTCCGACGGAGGAACCTCGGCGCTCGGGGGCAAGGGCCACGGCGTCCTGTTCTCATATGGCCCGGGGAGCTTCCACCGTCATCTGCACAATGTCCCGGAGGCCCGCATAGTGGCCCGCCCCGGGCTGCTGCATGACCTGGACACGCCGACAGACCTGGAGTCGGCGAGGCGCCACCCACGGGGAGGATGGATCGAAAGCGTCCTGACCGACCCTGGATAACAGCCAAGAGCGCAACGTAGAGTGACACCACCGACCGGCACAGAGGAAAGCACCTTGGAAAAGACCGTCGTCATCACAGGAGGCACCGGAGGGTTGGGTACCGCCCTGGTCCGCCGTCTGATCTTCGAGGACTACCGACTCGTGGTGACCTACCTCCTTCCGGAAGAGGCCGCCCGATTCGAGGAGGAGTTCGACTTCGACGAGGACCAGTTACTGCTGCTTCGCGTCGACGCCACAAATGCCGAGGCGGTGAACAGTCTGATGAAGGACGTGGTCGACCAATGGGGCTCGATCCATGGCCTGGTGTCCCTCGTCGGGGGATGGGCCGGTGGGCGAGATGTCGAAGAGACCGACGACGTCCGCTTCGAGCGCATGATCGATCTCAACCTCAGGTCCGCCTTCTACTCGGTGCGGGCCGCAGTTCCCCACCTCAGAGAGGCCGGCTGGGGCCGGATCGTGCTGGTCGGGAGCCGAGCCGCGATCGACTATCCAACCGGCCAGGCCGCGTTCAACATCGCCAAGGCGGGAGTGGTGGCACTCACCAAAACACTGGCTCAGGAGCTCGACGGAACCGGGGTCACCGCAAACGTCCTCATGCCTTCGGTGATCGACACTCCCGCCACCAGGCAGTCGCTCCCATATGCCGATTATGTGAACTGGCCGACACCCGATGAGATCGCCGCCGTTGCCCATTTCCTGCTCAGCGACGACTCCGGGGTCATGAACGGCGCTGCGATCCCGGTGTACGGGCGGGCCTGATCTCAGGCGTTCCCCCTGGTCACCAAATCTCCACCCACTCCCCATGAGGATGGGCGCGACCGACCCTCTGCAGCTCGGGCCCGTCGGCCACTGCCAGCTTGGCCCACTCGTCGTCCATGTCGAGAAGCTCCATGGACACCCGAAAGACCTCCCGGTCGGAACGTGCATTCTCCGCGATCTGCTCGACCTGTTCCCTCCCCGATGCCGACAGCTGGTTGAGCGAGAAGGCATCCATCAGCACCGCCGGCTCTCCGCCAGGTAGGCCGGAGAGCACGCCGGCCAGGGTCTCGAGGGCGTCGCCTCGCACCAGCTGGATGTCGATGCCGGCAACCAGGTCCAGGGCGGCCCGCAATCGCTGCCGGCGCTCGACCTGCTCAGGCCAGATCAGGGAGTCGAGCCAGTTCCGCGAGTCGGGGTCGCCCGGATCGACCGGGTCGAGGTCGAGCCCGATCCGGGTCACGACCTCGATCTCGTGCAGGGGGAAGGCCGCGCCCCGGTACTCACAGGTGAGGGTCACTGCTGAATCCCGGCCCCACTCCCGATCACCCCATTGGTAGTGATAGAGGTCGAGCGCGAGGTTGAGCCCGGCGCTGGCCCCGATGTCGATGAGATGGAAGCGGTGGAACGGGGCCGCCATGACGAGTGGAAGCAACGCCACACAGCGGCGGCATTCGTTGGTCTGGGTGTACCGACTGTTGCCGATCTCCACGATGGCCTCCTCGTTGCCGAGCACGAATTCCTGAAAGGCATCGTCGACCCGGTCAGCGGGCAGCGGGTCGGGTGTGAGCGATCGGTAGTAGCCAGCCAACTCGGCGTCGGCTCCGCCGAGCAGCAGGTATTGGACAGCACCGAGGAGCAGGTTGACCTGGGGCAGGTGCTCGATCTTGTTGATGACCCCCATGAGGGCGTGGTCTGCGGCGATCACCGTCACCAGATGGGCATAGAGCGGTGAGCCATGGGCGTGCTTGCCCCATGACCGCACCTCCTCCGGCGTGACCACCTCAGAACGCCTGGCGGCGATAGGCGGTGGCCAGGGCATCGGCGTACTCGTTCCACCGGTTGCCGTCGTGGGCGCGGATCCACTTCAGGTCGACACCAGGCCGCTCGGTGTAGAGGGCGTGGGCGTCCTTGACCAACTCCAAGTTGGCGATCGGGCCGCTGCTCTTCTTGGTCCACCCTCTCGCCTTCCAACCATCAGCCCAATTGGTGACGATGTTGACCACCAGCTGGGAATCGGTGTAGACGACGGCCGTCGAATCGGTAGGCAGCATGCGCAGCCCCGCGATCAGCGCGGTCAGCTCCATCCGGTTGTTGGTGGTGTGAGGCTCCGAGCCGAACGCTTGGTCCACGATCTCACCGTCCTCGACGTGGACCGCCCCCCAGCCTCCCGGG
>JBIOVB010000097.1:0-4175 GCA_044867525.1 Acidimicrobiia bacterium
ATGGGAGATCACCACCGAGATGGAGGCGAGGGCCAAGGAAGCGGGGGCGGCAGGAGTGGTCCTGATGGGCCTCAAGTTCGAGTCGTTGGTGGAGGAGGCGTCAGTGGCGTGGAGGCCCGCCGACTGAGGCTCGCGTTTGGGCACGCGCCAAGGTGCACTCGCCCTTATGGAACCGGTGGTTTCGGATACTTGCGTACCCGCGTCCACCCGGTATTTCAAGTGCCCGAATGGCCTATGTAGAAACAGGGCTCGGTTTGCCGATAAATCGTCATGGGGACGGTGGTGGCCTCGGCCAAGAGTGGACATCGTCGCACCGTCGGCGCCGCCGTCGGGGTGACGTTGCTGCTCGTCGTCTTCGTAGTCGGCCTCGCCTTCGCCAACTCCATCGGTGCCGGTCGGGTCGCGGACAACGCCAGGGCACTGCACTGGACAAACGCCAGCCTGGGATCGTCGGCCCTTGCTAGGGCGGCCTTGGTCCAGGCGGCCACCTTCGTCGAGCTCGAATCGACCGGTCAGGTCAGTGACGAGGACGTCGATGCCGCGATGTCCGAAGCCATCGACGCCCGGGACAACCTCGAATCTCTGCATGCGGTCGGCGATGGGAGTGTCTCGGCCTCACCGATGGCCCAATTCCTCTCCTCGGTCGGCGTCACCATCGCCGCGCTGCAGGCAGGGGATTTCGAGGCGGCCAAGAACCTGATCCTCACCGACTTCGAGGAGTCCTACGTCGTGCTCAGGGACTCGTTGCAGGCAGAGCAGGACGACATTCAGACCCAGATCGCGGCTAACACCGCCGGCGCCAGCCGGACCACCGACTTCATCGTTTTCATCCTCACCTTTGCCATCCCCGCCTCGGCGGTCCTCATCTATCGGATGATCGGAAAGCGTGCGGTTCGTGAGTACCAGGTGAAGGCCGACCTCGAGATCGAGGCCGAGCGGGCAGTGGGCCGCGCCAAGGACGAATTCATCGCCGGGCTCTCCCACGAGCTGCGGACTCCATTGACCTCGATCTACGGATTCGCAGAGATACTGACCGACGAGAACACCACCGATTCCGACTCGGTGCGCGACCTCGCCCAGATCATCGCCAACGAGTCGGCTGAGATGACCCGCATGGTCGACGATCTGCTCGCCGCGGCCCGTCTAGACGGGACCGGGGTCGAGATCGAGATGGCTCCGGTGAAGATCTCGGACGTCGTGGCCTCCGCGGTCTCCCCGTTCGAGCGCGCCGGGCTGACCGTCAAATGCAGCGGGTCCGAGGCCTGGGTTGCCACCGACGCGGCACGACTCCGGCATGTCCTGGTCAACCTGGTCTCCAATGCGGCCCGGCATGGCGGCGACAACATCGGAATCGAGGTCTCCGCCGGTGACGGCGTGGTCGACATAGAGGTCTGGGACGACGGCCAAGGTGTTGCCGAGGATCAGGTCGGGAAGCTCTTCGAGAGATTCATCCACAACGGCTCGGCAGTCCTGCTCACCGGGAGCGTCGGGCTCGGCCTGGCCGTGGCCTCCCGGCTCACGACTCTGCTCGGCGGGAAGCTCACCTATCAACGGTTCGTTGGCAAGACCTACTTCGTCGTCAGCCTGCCGGGGCTCGGCGAAGTGGCGGAGCCGGAGATCCAGCGCGAATCGGTGGCCGACGTGGTTCGGGCGATGTCGGCATGAGGAGCCGTGTCACCGCAGCCGTTGTCTTCCTGGTGATCTTCGGCTCGCTGACTGCCTCGGCCACCAGCAACCAGAACTACAAGGACAAATTCGACTCGATCGGTTGGGGCGGCTCGTCCGGCTCGCTTCCGTGGTCGGGCCCATGGGTTGAGATCGGCGACGATGGAGACGAGAAGAAGGGCGCCGTCCGTGTGGTCTCTTCGGGGAATTGTGCGTCGGGCAACTGCCTCAGCATCGACGCCTCGCTCCTGCCCAACGTCGGCGCGAGGCGCACCGCGGACACCAGCATCTTCGGCTACGCCGAGCTCTGCTACGACCTCAACATCATCCCCGGCCTCGACCTCGGCGGAACTCTTCACGTACAGGTCAGGCCGGGCAGCGGCGGCTGGATCACGCTTCAGCAGTACTCCCTCGGCGACGAGACCGAGATCCATCCCGAAATCGACATCTCGGACTACGCCGCCGAGGCCCTCCAGCTCCGCTTCCTGGTCACCGGGCTGCTCAGCACCAGTCAGGTCTACGTCGACAACGTCGAGATCAGTGGGGAACTGTTGGAGGAGCCGACCACGACGACCACCACCGTTCCGGCGACAACGACCACCACCACGATCGACGACGACACCACCACAACCACCAGGCCGCGCCCGACCACGACAACGACCCATTCCACGACGACGACATCCAAAGAGCCCGATGAGTCCGATGGGTCGACAACGACGACAACAACTGTTCCCGACACCTCGACCACCACGACCGCGCCTTCCGAGGACGGGACCCCTCCGACTCTGGTGGTTGCTATCGGTGGCGGGGATGAGCCTCCCTCCCCGGGTGGGCCCTCGACTCAGGCGGCTGGCACCGGTGGAATTCGCCAGGCGGGCAGAGGGCTACAGGCGAGCTTCGACCCGGCGCTGTTCGGGCAGGTTGGCGTCGTGAGCCCGATCACGGGCGTGGACCTCGAGGCCAGGTTCAGCCTCGCCGCTGAGGTGATCGAGTCGACCTGGGTGTGGATGGTGCTATTGGCGACGGTGATCGCCTGGTCGATCGTGTCCGGCATGGATCGGCGGCGCAGCCAGCCGGGACACTGAGTCCGCAGACAGTCGCCACATTTCCGCGGCTCGCTGCGGAGCCGACCTACCGTGATCATCGGCCGTGCAGCTGTTCTTCGACCTCTTCATCATCTTCGTGCTCAGAGTCCTCGACGTGGGGATGGCCACCGTCCGCATCGTCCTCCTGAGCAGGGGTCGCAAGGGTTGGGCCGCTCTTCTTGGGTTCATCGAGTCCCTGGTCTGGGTGCTGGCGATCGCCCGGGTGCTCAGCGGGCTCGACGATCCGGCGCGGGTTCTGGCATTTGCAGCCGGGTTCGCGGCCGGCACCTACGGCGGGGCGTTGGTCGAGGAATGGCTCGCCATCGGCCAATCCCTGCTCCGAATCGTGGCCCCCGTCGAGTCACCGAGGGTGGCCGAATTGCTCCGAGCCCGGGGCCATGGGGCGACGGTGATCAACGGCGACGGCCGTGATGGGGAAGTGAGGATCACCTTCTGTGTCGTCCCTCGCCGGAAGGTGGCCGAGATCGTCGAGATGATCGAAGCCATCAACCCCGATGCCTTCATCACAATCGATCAGACCGACACCGTCCGCCTGCTGCAACGCCACGACCGCGACGTCGCCCACTGATCAGCCTTCGACGGTGAGGCTCCCGGTCATTTGCGGATGCAAGGAGCAGAAATAGGTCCAGGTGCCTGGCTCCAACTCCAGTTCGCGGACCGCATCCCCGGTCAGCGGTATCGGGTCGATGTCGTCTACCGCTGCGCCGTCGTGGGTGTCTATCACCACCTGGTGCAGGACGAGCATCTGGTTCTGCCATGCCACCGACTTGCCTGCCGGGATCACGGTCTCGGGCGGGAATTCGAGCGCGGTGATCTGGATGAGCACGTAATTGGTGGCCGCCGTGGTGCCGGTGGCTGCCGTGGTCGAAGACGCTTCAGAGCCACCCCCACCGCAGGCGACCAACGCGACCAAACCGATGATCAAGAGCTTGCGCAAATGGTTCCTTCCTTGTTGGGGAGACAATACGACCTAACCGGCGCCTGGGCTTGAAAGGTCGAGGTCCATTGGGGAGCGGAATCTCGCAGTGACCACCACCCCGCCCAGCCAGGCTTCGACCTCCTGAGCCCTCTCCTCGACGATTGCCGTCGCCTCTGCGCCGACATCGTCGAGAAGGGCATGAACCACGGTGCCATCCCGGCGCTGTGACCAGCCGCCGATCACCCGCCCGTCCCACCACACGGTCGGTCCCGCGTTCCCGTTGCGATCGAAGAGGCGCGGTGCGTGCTCGCCCAAATACCAATCTCGCGACTTCCAACCCATCGTGGTGGGATCGAGTCCTGGAAGGAACGCCACCCACGGTGGGGGAGCCTCGACCGGCTCCAGGTCGTCGGGGAGCAGATATCCGACTCCGTCCCCGAGGGACACCTCGACCGCCGACAGGTCAGCCAGGGCGACGCGCACGG
>JBIOVB010000098.1:0-3660 GCA_044867525.1 Acidimicrobiia bacterium
AGCCCTCCCAGGCCCTGCTGAAGGTGCTCCCTGACGAAGGGGAGCAGCCATTCCCCGGCAGTGACCTGATCGGACAGATCTGACTGGAGACCGGGCTCGGGCTGGAGGATCGCGGTCATCTCATCGACGAGGTGGCGCACCCTCCCGTTCTCCGTGATCGTCCTCAACCGCGCCCGGTCGGCGACGGCGGAAGCCACCGCTGGGCTGACCGCGACCTCCCCGGCCCGCAGCTGACTCGACTCGGCGACGAGGGAGGCGATGACCTCACCGGTGAGGACGTCCATGTATGCGTATCGGGCCTGACCCACTCGCATCCGGTGAGCTGTCCCCGAGGCGACCGCCGCCTTGATATCGAGAGACTCTGCCGGTCCCTGCTCCGTCTGGCGGAACTCACGCAGGACAGCGACCAGCTCGAGACCGACCGCAGTGGCCCGGGTCCCGTCGTCATCGGCGAACCAGGACATCACCGAGTCACCGCCGAACGAGATGATGCTGCCGTTCCCGCGATCGATGGCAGCGGTGATCGGCCCGAACACCCGGTTGAGCAGGGCGGTGAGCTCCTCGGCCCCTCGCCGCGGTCCCATCGCGCGGCCCAGCTCCTCGGTCATCTTGGTGAAGCCGGAGATGTCGGCGAACAGCACCGCGCCCTTGGATAGTGCCTCGACTCGGCCCAGCCCGGCCAGCTCGCGTCTGCGATCCATCGGGAGGTAGGCCCCGAACGACGGCACTGCATCGCGATATTCGTTTGACTGCAACGCAGGGGACCTCTTGTCGCGGCCGAGTGTACGTGTCGGTCGAGTTTGCCAACTGGTCGCCGTTCGGGCCTCCCTGATCGGCTCCCGTGGCCGGGGAACCTCGAAGCCTGGTGGCGTCCCTGGATCGTCCGTAGGATCCGGCGACCGTGGTCGGTATTCGAGGGACTGAAGAGCAGGGCGCCACATTCGTCGAACTGTTCTTCGACCTGGTCTTCGTCTTCGCGGTGACTCAGGTCACGGCAGCTCTGGCTCACGATCTCACCCCCGCCGGCCTGCTGCGCGCTCTGATCGTCTTCTGGCTGGTGTGGTGGGCCTGGACTCAATACACCTGGTCGCTGAACGAAGCCGATACCGAGCATGGGTGGATCCGGCTCATCACTCTGGTCGCGAGCGCCCTTGCGTTCCTGATGGCGGTGACCGTGCCCCTGATCACCAGCGAGTGGGGTTGGCTGTTCGCCCTGTCCTACCTGATACTCCGTATGGTCGGCATCGGATTGCAGTGGGGACTCGCCGGAGATGACCCGGTATGGGCCCGAAGCGTTCGGACCTGGACCCTGATGTCGAGCCTTGGCCTGGTCGCGATCGTGGTGGCGATGGTCCTACCCCCGGAACTTCGCTTCGTCGCCTTGGGAGCAGCAGCTCTGCTCGACGTGGTGGCAGCCCTGCGTGCCGGCCGCCAGGAATGGAGGCTGTTCTCCGGCCATTTCTCCGAACGACATGGGCTATTCGTCATCATCGCCCTCGGTGAGTCGCTGATCGCCGCCGGGGTCACCCTGAGTGGCCAGCCGCTGAGCGCCCGACTGCTCATGGTGGCGGTCACCGCAGTCGCCGCTTCCTGTGCCCTCTGGTGGACCTACTTCGGGTGGGCCAAGGACCGTCTCGAGGAGATGATGAGATCACAAAGCCCGGCCACACTGGGTCGATATGCCCGGGACGTGTACTCGTTCGCCCACTTTCCCCTGATATTCGGGGTGATCGGTTTCGCGATCAGCATCGAGGAGACCATCGCCCATCCCAAGGACCCATTGGCTCTCCCGGGAACCCTGGCATTGTGTGTCGGGGTCGGTTTGATCGTGGGGGGGACCGGGCTCGCCCTGACCCTGGCCCGGGCTCGGGTGCCCCCGGTCCGTTGGTGGATGGTCGGCATCCTGCTCGCCGCGGTCCCCGTATTGGGTGCGATCCCCGCATGGGTGGCCTTGTCCCTGGTCTCCCTGCTGGTGTTGGCCTTGGCCATCGTCGAGCCGGCGGGCTCCGAGGAGGCTGACTCGATGGGGGCAAATGTCGTGTGATCGCAGGTTTGGCCCGCGATCAGGGGCTCACCAATCGCGGTTGGCCGCCACCTTCCGGAAGGCGGGAAGGCTCCGCTCGATCATGTCGGCGGTCCCGGTGAGCGAGATCCGGAAATACCCGGGCGCCCCGCAGGTGGTGCCGGGGAGGACCAGGACTCCATCCTCCGCCAGTCTCTCCGCAAAGGCGGCGTCGTCGGGTTCGGGGGAGCGCACCCAGACATAGAAGGTCCCTTCCGGTTTCCAGAGCCGGTAGCCGGCATCTCCGAGCTCGACGACGAACCGGTCACGCTTTCGTTCCAGCTCGA
Organism: Acidimicrobiia bacterium; assembly: GCA_044867525.1. Lineage (GTDB taxonomy): Bacteria > Actinomycetota > Acidimicrobiia > Spongiisociales > ZC4RG35 > JALYNX01. The sequence continues at coordinate 2,350 of JBIOVB010000098.1, forward strand.
CGAGGTCGATGGAGAGCGTCTCCAGCTTCTCCAATGAGTACTGCATGATTGCGCTGGGAAACAGCCACCCCCCGGCCACCTGGGCCATGAACACCGCAGAGCGCAGCGACTCCCGATCGGCCATCTCCGGGGTCCATGCCAGCCACCCGATCCGTTGCCCCGGAGTCAGCAGCACCTTGCCGTAGCTGTAGGAGATCAGGGTGCTCGGGTAGTACTGGGCCGGGCTGGTGAACGAGGCGTCGCTGAACACCAGCCGGGCGTAGGGCTCATCCGACAACAGGTAGATGGGCGCCCCGAACCGGTCCGACGCCTCGGTCAGCACCGCCGCCAGGCCCTCCAGCGTCTTCGGCGGGTAGATCCGGCCTGTCGGGTTGTGTGGAGAGTTGACGATCAGCATCCGGGTCTTTTCGGTGATCGCCGCCGCGATCCGATCCAGATCCAGGTCGTGGTCGTCGCCGCGGACCGGGACGCCGACCGGGATCGCCCCCGCCGACAGGATCATCGACCTGTAGAAGAACCACGAGGGGTCGAAATAGACCACCTCTTCTCCCACGTCGACCATCGTGGACAGGGCAACCGCGATCGCGCCAAAAGCGCCCGGGGTCATGGCGATGTCCTCCGCGTCGAACTCCTGACCCCGCCACTCGGTCAGAGCTTTGGCGACCGTTCGCCGCGACTCCTCCTCCGAGAACTTGTAGGCGTAATGGTCCTTGTCCTCCGGGGTGGTTGCCGCCGCCAACGCATCCGCGAAGCCGTCGACCACCATTTCCTGTGGGTTGCCGAACGCGAAGTTGGCCACACCAGGCTGATGGCGATGTTCCTCCCAGATGGGGAGGAAGGCGAGCAGGGTCTCGTTCGCTGCCGTGATCTCCTGGATCCGCTTGGCAACCATGACCGCTCGACCCTAGTGGCCCGTCGCCCAAATACTGAGGGCGTCTCTCCAGCCCTCGACGCCCCTTGCTGCGTCGAAGTGCTCGCCGCAACTGCCGGCTGCGACTGCGCGCTTCTCCTTGCCAGATGGCGCCGATGATCCGGAGTTACGCGCCCCCTATCTCAGCGACAGACCACTGGTTGCCGGGGAAGCACTCGGTACTCTCGGCCGCGTGCTGCTCTCCGAGCTGGTCACCGTTTCCGCGGCCGTTGCCTCCACCCGCTCCCGGTCGCGCAAGATCGAGCTGCTCGCGGGGATGCTGGGCCGTCTGTCCCCAGACGAAGCGCCGGTTGCGGTGTCGTTCCTCACCGGCCAGCCGCGGCAGGCACGTCTTGGCGTGGGCTGGGCTACCTTGCAGACGATAGATCCTCCGCCGTTGG
>JBIOVB010000099.1:0-27787 GCA_044867525.1 Acidimicrobiia bacterium
ATTGCGGGTAGGGAAGGAACGTTGCAAAGGCAGTCTCATTGACGATTGCGTAGAACGCTCGACCGTCGGGTGTGTCACGCCGTGAGACATATAGGTCTCCGGATTCAACCGGCGTTCCCGCATAGGAAGGCATCTCGCGTCTGCGCCAGGCGGTCATCTGTGCGATCTCCAACGCTCCCAGAGAAGGCAGATCCACGATCGTCCATGGCCCCTCCACAAAAGCGAGGCCGCTCTCGCCCCTGGGTGTCACTTTGATGCCGGAGACCGTTTCAATTATGGAAATGGATTCAAAGAACTCGCGCAGCGCGTCGACTTCACCGCCATTCTGGAATGTGTGGAGCGTGAAGACTGCACCAGCCCAGATGGCCATGTGGACCAGCTTGGGTCGGACAACTCCGTCAGGTCCTTTCTCGAAGGCGACGACGTGCCCCTCGGATTCGGGCTGGTTTCCGGATCCAAGTCGAAGGTCGCCGCCGCTTGTCTCATATCGCAGATGGAATCGGATTCCGGTGCTGGTCACGACAAGGTCTTTCGCTAGGTCCTCAGCGGTCGGAGGTCTACTCACAAGAAGGACCCGTTCCTGGCCGGACTCCCTTCGTGCGGTACCCGTGATGGAGGTGGGCCCGATAGGCCAGGGGCTCTCAAGGCTTACACGACCCCCGTCGAGCATGGTGATCTGAAGGTAGTCAGGCTGGCTTAGCGGGCCTGTCGTCGGAGTGGCCACCATCTGCTCCAATGCGCCATTACGCCTTGGCACGATACTCTCGGGAACTCCTGCGATGCGACGGTTTGTGGGAGTTTCTCCAACAGTCGGACAGCCGGCATGGGAAGCCGAGGGCGGCGACCGAGTTTCTCTCGTTGTCAGCTCCCTCTGGACGGTCCTTGGTCAGACGCTACCCAAATTGAGCTTTGGGCGCCGCCACTTACGGTCGGTCTGGCGTCATGCCTTCCCATTCCGCGGATATTCCGCGGGAGGACGGAAAATGGCACAAGAAGGCGCAAGGTAATGACAAATGCGTGATTCGCGTTTGCCCAGATCAGAGTAGGTTTCCAGCACCAACGCGAAGCGACGACAACTACCCGTCGAGATGAGCTACATCGGGGGCTGATTGTCGGCACCAGCTGAGATCGCAGCCCGGTCGGACGCGACCGGCCGCGCACCGGACGCCACCCGATAACCCGCCCAGATCAAGGTGACTGCAGCGAGGAGCGAGAGTGCGAAGGCGCTGCTCTCCCCCAGTGCCAGCCCGGTGCCCCCCGAGGCGGCGGCGAAGGTCCCGGCCACGATCAGCAGGTTTCCCCACACGATCCGGCGGTTCGACTTCCAGAACCGGAATATCGAAACCAGGGCAAGGGCGATGAGAATGGTTGACCCGGCGGCTCCGCCAATGATTGCGAAGAGTCGGGGCCCGAAGCCGGAGGCAAAGATGTCATGGGGGACCCCGGACTCGGGCAACGGGTTGGCGAAGGGGACCGTTGCCGTCAGGGTGGTGGAGATCGCGGCGAACGCCCCCAGCACGATGGTCATCGCATGCCCCGAGCGCCGCCCGACGACGAGGAACATCGAGCCCAGGGCGAGGAAGGGGATGTTGAGGATCGCTCCGAACAGGTAGAAGGCTCGGTAGACCGGCCCGCTCCATCCGTATGTGAGCCCGATGAAGAACGCCCAGGTCGCCACGGCGAACATCGTCATACCCACCCCGTAGGCGGCAATGTGCGGCCGGGGCCGCTTCCGATAGTCGAGCCACAGATCACCGGCAAACACCGTTGCCGCGATGGCGGCGAGCAACGCCAGGGTGGAATCCATCACGTCAAGGCTACGTCGTCCCGCCCACCCCGCCCTGACCCGCAGTGCGGGGGTAGACCCGGACGTCGGTCGCCCGTGCCCGGCAAGCCTCGCCGGGCTCGAAGAGGGGTCGAGGGCCGATCCGGGCCCTGACCCGGACGCCTCCATGGAGGGCGAGGGTCACCAGCTGGTCATGACCGTAGAATTCGCTGTCCGCAACGACCGCGTTCGGCGTTTCCCCGAGCGAGATCTGGATGTTCTCCGGCCGGATGATCACCGAGACCTCACCTTCGAGATCGGTGGGGAAGCCGCCGAGGACGGTGTCGACATGGCCATTGCTTGCAATTGCGGTCAGCACGTCGGCGTCACCGAGGAATTCTGCGATCCAGGGATCGGCCGGGTTGGAGTAGAGGTGGGCGGGGGTGTCGGCCTGAAGCACCCGGCCGTCCCGCATGACGGCGACGATGTCTGAGGTGGCCAGGGCCTCCTCTTGGTCATGGGTGACGAAGACGGCCGTGGTCCTGGCTTCGGTGAGTATCACCCGGAGCTCTCGTCGCACCCGATCCCGAAGGCTGGCATCGAGATTGGAGAATGGCTCGTCGAGCAGGATCACCTCGGGCTCTGGGGCCAGGGCCCGGGCCAGGGCGACTCGCTGTTGCTGTCCCCCCGAGAGCTCATTCGGCATCCGGTCCTCGAGGCCGACCAGCCCGACCAACTCCAACACCGAGCTGACCCTCTTCCCCTTGTCGCCCCTGGGCAGCCCATAGCCGACATTGCCCGCCACCGACATATGGGGGAAGAGGGCGTAGTCCTGGAATACCATGCCCACCCGCCGCTTCTCCGGTGGCACGAAGACTCCTTCACCGAGCACCGTGCGACCGTGGATCTCCACCGACCCCCCCGCAGCCTCAAAACCGGCGATCACCCGCAGTGCTGTGGTCTTGCCGCAGCCGGACGGCCCGAGGAGAGTGACCACGCCTCCTTCCCAGACATCGAGGCTGAAGCGGTCGAGGGCAACCGTATCGCCGTAGGACCTGACGAGGCCTCGGGCACGGATGGCGAGGCGATCAGTCGCGGAGGTCACGTGTCATCACGAGGAAGAGTGGCACGATCGACACCAGGAGCAATACGAGACCGGCTGCCGAGGCCCTGGTCAGGAAGCCCTCTCCGGTTGAGCTCCAGATCCGGATCGCCAAAGTCTCGAAGCCGTTTGGCCTCAGGAGCAGAGTCGCCGGGAGTTCCTTCATCGCACTCAGGAAGACCAGGGCAGAGCCGGCCACGAGCCCGGGCATCGCCAGCGGCAGCGTGATCCTGAAGAGTGTGGGCAACGGTCCTCTACCCAGCCCGCGCGAGGCGTCCTCGAGGTCGGGGCTGGTCCGGCGCAACGAGTCCTGGATCGAGCCCACCGCCTGGGGGAGGAAGATGGCGACATAGATGATCAACAGGAGCAACAGGGTTTGATAGAGGGGTCGGGCCCATTGCAGGGCGAAGCCGACCGCCGCCACTCCAACCGTGATGTGGGGAAGCGAATACGTGCCCCACACGACCGATTCCACCCCTGCTGCCAAACGGCCCGGGCGCCTGAGGACGACCATCGCCACCGGTAGGGCGGCTATGGCAGTGATCAGGCCGGCGGCGAGAGCCACCAACAACGTTCGACCGGCCTCCGTCCACAGGGTGGCACCAAGTGATTGACCAAGCCCGAGGCCCCGAGCCAGCGAGACCGCCATGACGATCACCGGTACCCCGAGCGTCAGCAGCACGTACAAGACGAGGAAGGAAACCGAGAGCAGGCGCCTCCACCCGGCGAGATGGACCAGGGCGCGGGGGCGGGAAGGCCGCCTCGAGTACAACAGGGCGCGGCTCCGGGTGGTGCGCTCCAGCGCCACGATCATCAGGGCGAGGACCATGAGCATGAGGGAGAGGGTGGCTGAGGGCCGTCTGTCGATCTGACCCCGATACAGCGTGTAGATCGCTCGGGTGAAGGTGTCGTAGCGGAGGAGGGAGACCGCCCCGAAGTCAGCGATGGTGTACAGGCCGACCAGGAGCGATGCCGAGACGATCGCAGGTCGGAGTTGGGGAAGCGTCACCGTCCGAAACACCTTCCATCGCTCGGCACCGAGCCCGGTGGCCGCCTCCTCCGTCGCGGGGTCGATCCCGCGCAGGCCGGGGATCACGGTGAGGTGGACGAGCGGGGCGGTGAACAAGGAGAGCACGACCCACGCTCCAAGGAACCCGTAGGGGGTTGGCACATCGACCAGCACGCCATTGGGCCCGGTGGCTGCGATCAGGCTCAGCGCAGCGACATATGACGGGACCACCAGGGGGAGGGCGGCCAAGGTCATCCAGGTTCTCCGATACCCGAGGTCCGCCCTGGTCGTCAGCCAGGCGGTGGCGACTCCGATGCCAACCGCAGTGATGGTCACCGCCAATGTCAGGAGGACAGTGCTGGCGAAGAGTGAGGCCAGGCGTCCCGTGGGAATGACCAGAGCCGAACCGTCGCCCAGGACCTGAAACAGCAGGCTGATTGGCAGGATCAGGGCCGGAAGGAGTGCGACCAATGCCGCGGTCGGCCAGCCCCACCCCGGCCGAGCACGGGAGAGTGGGGCTTGGGGGCGGGGGACCGCGAGGGGTACGGTCAATTTCAGACCAGGCCGGCTTCAGCCACCAAACGTGTCGCGTCATCGAGCACATCGGCCAGATCGCTGAGGTCGATGTCGGGCGCATTGATTTCGGACAGTGGCGGCGATCCGGCCGGTTCTCCGGCACCTGCGATGAGTGGGTATTCGAAGGTGTCGGTGGCGAAGAAGGCTTGTGCCTCCTCGGCGAGCAGGAAATCGACGAACTCCTGGGCTGCATCAGGCTCGTCGGTCGGGGAGAGCACGCCGACTCCGGCCGGCATCACCAGCGAGCCGGAGTCCCCCGCCGGAATGAAGTGATTCTCAGCGGTCTGCCCCAGTCCTTCGGCACGGAGTTGCAACAGGTAGTAGTGGTTGACCAGACCTCCGTCGAGCTCGCCGCTGTCTGTCGCCTCGACGATCGGGGCGTTTCCCTCGAAGTCGATTGGCTCGTTGGCGGCCAGCGCCCCCAACCACGCCCGTGTGGCGTCCTCTCCCCGCTCCAGGATCATGGCGGAGACGAATGCCAGAAAGGACGCGTTGGTCGGTGCGATTCCGAGCTGACCCGCCCACTGCGGAGCAGTCATGTCATCGATGCTCTCCGGCAGTTGGACCCCGGCCTCGGTGTTGTAGATCACAACCCGCGCCCGACCCGAGGTCCCCACCCAGAGCCCGTCGCGATCGCGGAACTTGGAGTCGACCCGGTCCAGCGTGGCTTGGGGGAGCGGTGCGAACAACGAGGACACCGTGCCCAACGATCCGGGATCCTGGGCAAAGAACACATCGGCGTCGGTGCTTTCCCCCTCGGCGAGGAGGGTGGCGGCGAGCTCACTGGAGCCGGCATAACGGATGTCCAGCTCCACGCGTGACTGCGTTGTGAAAACGTCGAGAACCGGGCCTACCAATTCCTCGCTCCGCCCGGAGTAGACGACAAGAGGTCCTTCGGTCACGGCCTGGTCATTGCCGCATGAGATGAGCAGCAAGCCCGCAATGAGGGCAGAGATCAACGCACGGTGCACGGCCAGGCCTCCTCTAAGTCGTTAGCTACCAAACGACTTGCCAAAGGTATTAGCACTACCGACGTAGTGCAAATGATTCACCCTTTGTGGCCGGCGGCTCGCGCTGTCCGTGACCTCCCCCTCGATTGGTATTTCTTGGGCGCGCACCTGACTCAGGTACGCGGGTCGGGCGTGGCCATTTCGTACTGCGGGCGGCCGGTGGGCCGGTAAATTTGGATCACGACCCCTTTCGGGGTGGTTCTCGATTCGACCAGGTCGAACGCAGTGTCCGGGCAGGCGTCGGGGAAAAGCCGTGTGCCCTGGCCGAGGACCACCGGGCAGACGAACAGGGTCATCTCGTCGACGAGTTGGTTGTCGAGCAGCCGGCGGATCAGATCGCCGCTGCCGTGCACCTGCAGCTCCCCTCCCCGCTTGGCTTTCAGCTCCCCGATGGCAGCCGCGACGTCACCGGAGAGAACGGTCGTGTTCGCCCAGCGCGGTTCGGTGAGCGTGGTCGATGCGACGAACTTGGGCTGCGTGTTCAAGGCCGCTGCGATCGGGTTGCTGCTCGGGTCTGGCATTGTCCCCCAGTAGCCGGCGAAGATCTCATAGGTCCGCCGGCCGAACAGGAATGCGTCGGCGCGTTGGTAGACCTGGTTCACAAACGCCGCGGCCTCCTCGTCCCAGAACGGCGCGGCCCATCCCCCTCGCTCGAATCCGCCGCTGTGGTCTTCATCCGGCCCGCCGAGTCCCTGCATCACGCCGTCGATGGTGATCCAGGTGGTGGTGGTGAGCTTCATGATTCTGGCTCCGCAGTGGTCATCCGGTGCGTCCCAACCACCGTGCCGATCCACACGGTGGCACCGCTAGCGCCCTCAGCTTGCTCAGCCCCGGTACCCGGAGGCCCGAGCCGCCTGGCCCTGCTTGGTCGCCTTCTGCTTTGCAGTGTCCCTGCTCTTCTTCTCACCAGCCTGATAGTGGTATTTCTTGCCCGAATCCCCCCACTGGTAGAAGGGGCCCTTGCTGTCTTTGCCTCGATGAACCGGCATCACAATCCTCCACAAGTGGTGTCTACCCCTGTTACCCGAGTCGGAATCAGGTGAAACGACCCAACCAAGTGCGAGTCAGGCCTCGGCGGCAAACGTGAGACGGACCCCGGGTTTGACCATCACTTCGAACTCGTCTGTCACCGATGTGAGAACCGCATGCTCGAGTGATTCCATCCATCCCCGAGGGGGCCAGGTTTCGGGCCCGGGATCCGCGATCAGGGTGATGTCGAGCCGCTTTGTGACTGAGAGCTCGCAGGTCAGCAACGATGAATCCCCGCCCTGGATGAGAATGGCGGCAGCCTCGTTGACCGCCAGCCGCGCCTCTTCCACTCGGTCGTAGGCCAGCCCGCGATTGCTGGCGGCTCCGCCGGTTACCGCGCGAATGACCCCCAAAGCCTCACGGCGCGCGGGCACCACCAGCCTGATGTCGTAGGAAGGCACACCTCTATGATATGAGTTCCCCGCTTCGTCCCCGTCCAGGAAACCACACCATTCAGGACTTTGGCTCTACCTCGCCAGCACGACCGATCGAGGGCAGCTATCAGCTGACCGTTCCGACCGATGCAGACCAGATCGCGACCGTGCGGCTCTTCGTCGGAGCGGTAGCCCGACTCTCGGCGCTGGACGAGGAAACCATCGCGGATGCGAAGCTTGCAGCCTCAGAGCTGGCGTCAGCGATCGTGGCCGCAGGGGAGGATCCCACGATGACGGTGACCGCCAGCCCGCGTCCCGGTCTGATCTCTCTCGTGGTCGAGCCATGGCGAGAAGGCATGGGACAAGAGGAGGACTTCGGCGCACTGGAGATCGTTTCCGCCCTGTTCTCAGCCACAACAGTGGGTGACTCGGTGGTCATCGAGATAGCTGCCATGGGCGACGATGCCTGACCTTCCCGGCGACATCGACACGCTGTTCGAAAACAGGGACGATCCCGAGGTCAAGCGCGAGCTCGTCGTGGTGTTCGATGGGTTGGCGCAACGGCTGGCACGACGCTTCCGGGGGCGGGGTGTGGCGCTGGACGACCTGGTCCAGGTCGCCCGCTATGGGCTGCTCAAAGCGATCGATCGATTCGACCCGGAGCGCGAGGTCCTATTCACCACCTATGCAGGGCGCACCATCGTGGGCGAGATCAAGCACTACTTTCGCGATCAGGCATGGTCGGTTCGTGTCCCGAGGTCGTTGCAGAACCTCTGGCTCGAGGTGTCCAGGGTCGTCGAGGACCTGACCCACAGCCTGGGCCGATCTCCGACCATCACCGAGATCGCGGCTCAACTCGACGTCGACGACGAGGCGGTTCTCGAAGCCCTGGATGCCGGTGCCGCGTACACTGCCACTTCCCTCGATCGGCCGATCGATGACGCCGGTGACGTCGCGGTAGTCGATCAAATCGGAGGGCCCGACCCGGGCTTCGACAGCGCAGCAAGCCGAGGTGAGATGGAGTCGCACCTCAAAGACCTTCCCGATCGGGAGCGCAGGATCCTCTACCTGCGGTTCTTCGAAGGCAGGACGCAGGCAGAGATCGCCGACGACATCGGGGTCTCGCAGGTACACGTATCCCGGATCCTCACTCGCACCCTCACCCAGCTTCGAGGCGCCCTGGAGAGCGGTCCTGCGCCAGAAGATGGCGAGGAGGGGTGAGATAGTTATGAGCTTTGGGGGCCGGGATGAGCGGGTAACCACCAGTAACGCGAAAGAGCAGAGACCGCTATGGCTGTTGGCAACGTCATGAACCAGCCGCTCCACGACGGACCTGACATGAGAATCGACCTGACCGTCCCGGGGGCGGATTCACATCTCGGTGTGATCCGCACGGTGGTCGGACGAGCGGCGATGATCGCCGGATTCACCTTCGATGGGATCGAGGACTTCTCATTAGCCATCCATGAAGCCTCTGCTCTGCTCCTCACCGGTGCCCCATCCCGGGTGGTGATGAGCCTGTGGGGTGAAGGGGAGGTCTTGATCGTGGAGGTTCGTGCCGACGGCAGCGATGGCACCTGGCCGGCAGCGGACCTCGACGAGGACATCCGCTGGAATCTGCTCAATGCCCTCTGTGACCGAGTCTGGGTTCTCGACGGTCAGGTCGGGATCGGTCTCTCCCAAGCGAAACGTTGACAGCCTGGGTGTGGCGCCGCCTCAAGTGGTGAGGATGCAGCGCATCTTCTCCAGTGTGCTGGAGAGGATGCGGGACACGTTCATCTGCGACATACCGACCACCTCCGCGATCTCACGCTGGTTCATCTCGCAATAGAACCGCAGATAGAGGATTTGTCGCTCCCGGGGCGACCGGTCTGCAAGCACAGGTGCCAGGGCATCGATCTCGTGGAACAAGTCGACTTCGTCGTCGTAGGTGCCGAGACGGTCGACCGGCCCCAACCCATCGTCGACTCCGTCCAGGCTCTCAGCGCGGAATGCCGACCCCAGCGAAGCGGCCTCGGCCACGTCTTCAGCCGAGCATCCGATGCGCTCGCCGATCTCCTCGACGGTCGGTGACCGCCCCAGGCTCTGCGCCAGTTCCTCGTTGGCCTGCCGGCTGAGCACCCAGAGGTCCTTGAGGCGCCTGGGCACACCGACTCCCCAGGCTGCGTCCCTGAAATATCGTTTCAGCTCTCCGAGGATCGTGGGCACGGCAAAGCTGGTGAACCGCTTGCCCATATCGGGGTCGAACCGATCGATTGCATGGAGCAACGCCAGGAGCGCCACCTGGTTCAGGTCGTCGACGTCCTGTCCTCGATTGGCATAGCGCCGCGCCAGGCTGTGGGCCAAAGGCAGGTAAAGCTTGACCAGCTCCTCCCTGGCGTTGGGATCGGGGAGCTTGGTGAACAACTCGGTGTTCTCAGTGAACTGTTGGTTCTCTTGAAACATCGGGGGTCCCTTTTGTCAGTCGGCGATTCCCATACCCGGGTGAACTCGATTTCATCCCACCCGCTTCCGACCGGACTCACCTGAGAACAACCAGCGCATCCTCGATCTGGTCCACGCCTTCGACGTTGCTCACCATCTCACGCAAGCGATCTCGGTCGTTCGGGCTCGCCACACGCCCTTCGATCGTCACCTTCTCTTCATCGATTTCGACGTGGATGTCATGTGGCTCTGCCGCTCCGATTTTCCACGGCCCAACCGCCTCGCTTCGGATCTTCTGCAGCAGCGTCTCCTGATCGAAGCTCCGCTGGCTGCGCTTTGCAGCCATTGCGTCATGGACCCGCCCACGGGCCCTACCCGCTTGATATTGCGCCTTCTTGGCGAGTGTGGACAGGCTGCGCCGCATCCTCGCCACCGATTGGTCCCGAATACGCGCCCGGCGCGAGCGGCCCTGATCTGGGTCGAAGAGGTAGGCGATCGTGGCTCCGATGCCGCCTCCGATCACCAGTGGGATCTTTCTCACCTTTTCTCCTCTCGTCGGAGTCGGGTAGATACCCGCCGTCCATCCGTTCAAAACGAGAGCCCTCACCTCAATTCGGCGACCTGGTGCAGATCCGGTCCCAGCGCACTGGCACCGTGGTTCGGCTGCACGAGGCCCTGACTCGACCTGACGGGCCTGCCACGTGACGTGAAACCATCGAAGACGGAGGTCAGAGATGTTTTCCGGATGCCCGTGAGGGGTATCCAGCGATCATGGAGCCCAAGTACGGCCTGACACTCTCCAGCGAGGAGCATCCGCCCGCTCGCCTGGTCGAGCTTGCGGTGGCTGCAGAGGACGCCGGGTTCGACTCCGTGTCGTCTGACCATTACCACCGGTGGCTCTCGACGCAGGGCCACAGCCCATTCGTTTGGTCGGTTCTCGGCGCCATCTCCCAGGCGCCTTCGAAGATCGAGGACCAGATCCCATGCGGCCCGGACACGGAACCGATCATCTCCGGAATCAAGGAGGCGGTGGCAGGTGGTGGCGTCTGTCTCCATCAGATCGGGGATCCGTTGCAGGGGTTCCTCGATGCCGGGCGCGATGAGATCGAGCCGGCGCTCTGATGTCGGGGAGGGCGATACCACTGATGGCGAGAGCCGACGCCTCGCATCGCGGCGCCGGAGCCATCTTGGAGCGGGATTTCTCCCCTGAGCCGGCATCAGCCCCCGCCGCCAGGCATTTCGTCATAGACGTGTCAGGGATCGAGGATGCCGAGACGCTGTTTCGACTGTCCACCCTGACTTCGGAGTTGGTGAGCAACGCGATCCTCCACGCCCGGACTTCGTTCACCGTCAGTGTGTTGCCACGGAGCAAACGGATCCGCGTTTCGGTCACTGACGGGAGCGCCCTTCCACCGGTGCCACAGTCGCTTGCGCCGGATCACCCGACCGGGCGCGGGTTGCGCATCGTCGAATCGCTTGCCGACCACTGGGGCTTCTCGCCGGACACGAGCGGAAAGACCGTTTGGTTCGAATTGGGGCGGCCGGTCGCCTGACGTAGCGACCCGCCGCCGTTACCATTCGATCGGCCCCAGACCCGGCCAGCACACACCGACCCGGTCCCGTCGGCAGCAATCGTCGAGGGATGAGCCTGTAATGAAGACCTGTCGGTCGTCTCCGAATCTCGGGTCGGTCTGGAGGCGCCAATGACCCCCGGAGGCTTTCGCATGACGGTGACAGGCGGCGCTCCGGTCTCGGTCGCTCTGTCTGGTGAGCTCGACCTCGCCTCGGTGGGACGTCTACGAGAAGCCATGTCCGGCATCGACGCTCATGCCGGTGACCTGATCGTCGACATGAGCGAGGTGATGTTCATCGATCTCGCAGGTCTGCAGGCGATCGCCGACGCAGTCGCCCGAATCCAGTCCGCAGGGGGCGCGGTGGATCTCATCCTCTCCGATTCCGTCGCCTGGCTGCTCGAGCGGCTGGACGCGGCGGGATGCCCGATCTCGCTCGGAGGCGAAGGCAACTGGCCGACGACGCCACCCAGGTAGGTTCGGAACTCACAGGGGGTGACCACTGGAGACTCGTGAACAAAGTCTGGTCCATGCCTTCGTCGAGTTGTCCGACATGCTCGTCGGAGACTTCGACGTCTCAGACCTTCTCTACACGCTTGTCGAGCATTGCCTGGAGCTATTCGACGTAGAAGCCGTGGGCCTCCTCCTCGTCGACGATGCGGGCGACCTGGAAGCGGTGGCCCATTCTGCTCCAGAGGTTCGCTTCATCGAGCTGTTGGAGGCGAACAGGAGAGAAGGTCCATGTTTCGACGCTTTCCAATCGGGCAAGCAGGTCATGAGCGCCGATCTCGAAGGTGATATCGAGCGGTGGCCGGTGGTGGCGCCGGAATGCCTGCGCGTCGGGTATCGAGCCGCCCATGGCGTCCCCTTGCAGATCAGGGAGCAGCGGATCGGCGCCATGAATCTCTTCAGGACCGATCCCGGATTGCTCCCCGAGGGGGATCACAACACATTGCGGGCCCTGGCCGAGATCGCAACGATCTCGGTCCTGCACGATCGAGAGCTCAACGATGCTCGACGGGTCGCCGATCAACTCCAGGTGGCTCTCAGCACACGGGTGGTCATCGAACAGGCCAAGGGAATGGTCGCCGCCGGCGGGACCCTCGATATGGACGAGTCGTTCCGCCGGTTGCGCCGATATGCCCGGAATCACGGTTACCGCCTGGACGAGGTCGCTCGCCGCGTGGTCTCCGGAGAGTTGAGCCCCGAGGCCCTGTGAATCCATAGCAAAGAGGGCAGGGATTTCTCCCTGCCCTCTTCACATGGCCGGCAGAGACTCAACCTCCACTCGATGAGGTCGTGTCTGCCACTGATGTCGTGGTCTCCACCGGCACTGTGGTGTCGGTACCCAATGTCGTCGACGGGAGGTCAGTGCCGAGAGTCGTCGAAGTCCCGTCATTGTCGTCGGTGCACGCCCCCAACGAGAGGCCGAGGGCCAACGCGGCGATGCTCGCAGCGAACTTGCGTCTGTTTCTCACCTGGCTCATGCCGCCATCCTTCGGATCGTGTCCCGGACCGCTTCGCCGGCTTCTCCGGTCTTGCGCTTGATCGTTCCGATCAATTCTTCGAGATTTCCCCGGCCCTGATCCAACTCGTCGTCGGTCAGGTCCGCCCATTTGGCCTTCAAGGAGCCTTTGAACTCCTGCCAGGCGCCTTCGTCTTGCATCCTCTGACTCCAGTCGGACACGGCCCGATCGAAATCCGGGTCCTGGTGGTACTGGTTGGGGTCGGTGAAATCCCGCCCCAGGTCACTGGTATCTGTCATTGCAGATGCCTCCTTCGGGAATGTCATGCCACTGTTGCCAGCGACGTGATGAGCTTTCCCGTTTGGGCACCGGTCGAAACGCCCTAATCCGCCCGCGCAAATCGTGGCTCATCCCCCGCCCGGGTTCGATAGTGATGGCCGCCGCTACTATTCGGCGACCTCACAGGGATCGGCTCAGGGCTACATGACAGCGTTTGCTTACACCGTCGACCGGCGCGACTCCCACGTCACGCTCCATCTCACCGGAGAAGTGGATCTCGCCGCCGCACCAGGTTTGGAGAGCGCCCTGGACACGGTATTGGCCGACTCTGACGACGTGGTTCTCGACATCGCCGATGTGACCTTTCTGGACTCGAGCGGGCTCAGGGTCCTGGTCGCCGCCCACAACCAGTGCTCCGAATCGGGGAAGACGCTGACCCTGGTCAACCCCTCAGCGGCCGTGTCCCGAATCCTGGAGATCACCGGTCTGGGTAAGACTCTCCTCCCGGACGCCTAGAGCTCCGGTCTCGGTGACCCGAATCAGCAATATCGACGCATCGTCGGCGCGCGCCCTGTCGGGCTGAGTGGCGAGCAGGCTGTCGGCTAAGGAGTCGAGGTCGCCGGGGTGGGCGATCACTTTGGCGGCCAGCTCTTCGATCGATTCGTAGAGGTCCCGACCAGGTTCTTCGATCAGTCCGTCGGTGTACAGGACCAAGATGTCACCCTGGGCCAGGAAAACAGAGGCTTCGCTGCGAATGCCATCCGGAGATATGCCGATCGGCGTGTCCGAACCGTGATCGAGTAGCTCGGTCGTGCCGTCGGCCCTGGTCAGGATGGCGGGGATGTGTCCCGCCCGGCTGTAACGCATGCCTCCTGTCGCCGCCGAGAGAAGGGCGTAGAAGATCGTGGTGAGCTCGGTGGTGTGGATGGTCTCGTCGATGATCTCGAGTTGGCGGGCAGGTCCACCGGTGCCGGAGTGAGCCAGGCCTCGCAGCATGTTGCGCATCTCGGCCATGTGGGCCACGGTCTGGGATCCGTGACCGGCCACATCTCCGACTACGAGAGCGAGATCGCCATTCCCATCGAAGAATGCGTCGTACCAATCGCCTCCGGCGCCGGCTCGAGTCGCCGAAGGTGCGTAGCGGACCTCGATCTCCAGGCCTTCCACCGAGGGCATCGAGTCCTGGCCGAACCAGCGGAGAAGCCCGTCTACCAGCTCGCGGTGCTCGCTCAGGGCCCGGGCTCTCTCACGGCTCGCCGTGATCGCGCTCCAGGCTGCAAGGATCGAAAGGGCGAACAACGACCCGACGAGGGTCATGGTCACCGTCACGGCTCGCCTCGCCTCGGCGATGTCATCCACTGCCCGGTCTCTGACCTGGTCGTTCAACACCATGGCGGAATCGAGCACCCGATCGATCTCGACCGTGGCCACCGCGAACCAGGACTGGGGCGTCGCCTCCGGGTCGCCGCCGCCAATGATCCGTTCCAGCATCCCATCGACGGCACGGGACTCGGCAGACTCGGCGAGCTCGGCCACCTGGCTTCGCACCTCCCCCGTGAGGAGGGCCTGGGCCGCCCGCAGGTTGACGTCCGCTTCCCGGGCCAGGATGGAGAGCTGTATTTCTTGCTGGCGCGAAATCTCTTCTGAGGATGCGAGCACACGGGCAACGACGGCACGCCGGGTAGCCAGAGAGGACGAAGCGTCGAGGAGCGCGAGCACCGCCCTCCGCATTCGCACCCCCTCGGCATCGGTCACCAGAAGGGCAACCTCGGAAAGCGTCTGACGAATTGGCTCCACCAGCTCCGAGTACAGATCCACGGGCGCTCCCGGCTCCGAGCCGGTGACAGCCGATCTGACCTCAGCGAGCGGGGCCAGAGTCGCGGCCACTCCCGTCAGGGCTCCCTGCTCTTCCTGGCGCAGCGCGCCGCCACTCTCCAGCCAGGTGGACGAGAATTGATCGGCTGCCTCGTCGGTGGCGGGAAAGGTGGCCTCGTAGTCGGCCTGATCGCTGGGATCGCCGCTTGCCAGGAACAGCTCGCCGAGGCCGCGCTCCCGTTGCAGTGCGGCGAGGAGGGCAATAGAGGAGTCCGAGATCCTCGTTATCTCCACCGATCGACGTGAATCACGAGCCTCGGCAAGCGAGCCCCGGACCAAGACCACGAGTGTGATAGCCAGGCCGATCACCACGATGATGGCGAGCGCGGCCACTGTCGCCGGCGAGCCGATCCGCTCGACGAGACGAGGCGTCCTCGGTGGGGGAGCGCCCGTGCTCACAAATTCTTGGAAGCCAGGATCCCGCCATGTTGGCATCGGTCCTCCCCAAGCGAAAGGGAGTGGGGGCCCGGTCAGGCCTTCGGGCGACCCTTCTGGTTGAAGGTCACCAGCGGGACGTAGAACCACGCCCAACCGAGGGCCAACCCGATTGCGACCGTTGCCACCTGAGCCGCGGGGTTCTCGAGAAGGATCGATGACACCAGGTAAACCGCGGCGACCAGGGCGATCGCGAACACGACCGTTCCCACGATCGTGATCCGTACGGTCATCTGGAGGTGCTTGAGCGAGTGGCGCCGGACCCCGCTCTGGGGTGCCCGGACTCGTTGGTGTGCGCTGGGGGCGATGAGCAGGATCGAGGCCACCGCCGACCCAAAGAAGGCGACGAAGTAGGCGATCTCCTCGGCCCCGCTCAGCGTCTGGAAGGATTGTTGGAATGGGAGGATCAGCAGGAAGGCGAAGAGAACCTGAATACCGGGAAGAGTGGTGCGCAGGCCCTCCATGAACGCCCGAAATGCGTCATCGACCTCGTTTTCGGCTATCTCCTGGCGGCTGTCGGTCATCTCTCTCGCCTTGTGCCCGCCGCCACAGTAGGCGTCGTGTGAACCCGGGGCCCGAGGCGTTTCGATAGCCATTCTGAACCAGTCGGATCAACTGGTTTCTCGGAATGTCTTCGGCCTTGCCGTTCATCTGTCGCTCCGCCTTGGGCCTACCTACCCGGTGCCTTCGTCTCCTGAAACCCGTTCCCGCCCGATCCTTGCCAGATCTCGGCCGCCTCCCCCGGAGGGAACGCCTTCGGCTCGATCGAAGATATCGGGGTCACGGTCACGTAGCCATGCGAACAGAGGTAGGTGTCCGAAGCCGGGTCGAGGCCAGACGTCGGCGCCCCTACCACGAACTGGAGCCGCTGATTCTCCATCGCAGCGTTGGCGACCCGGAAGTACCCGAACTCGTCGAGGTCGGCCCAATGGATCCCGGCGACCTCGCCCAGCGGCAAACCTGGGACATTCACGTTGTAGACAGCAGAGACCTCACGATCGAGGATCCATCTGGTCGCGGAGACCGACACCTGCACCGCTGTCTCCCAATGCCAGGGATCGGATTGGGCGAGGCTCACAGCCAACCCGCGGCTCTTGAAGGTGCGGGCAGTGAGCACAGCTCCCACCGTCCCCGAGTGCAGGATCGAGTGCCCGGTGTTCATCCCGGCGTTGATCCCGGAGACGACGAGGTCCGGCTGAGGCCCGAATGCCCCGAGCGAGGCGGCGAGAACCGCCAGCCCGGGCGGCCCGTCGACTGTGTACGCCGAGACCCCATCGAAGTCGGCACGTCCCAGTTCGACACCGACTGTCGGGTCGAAGCGCCCGATCCCGGTACCGCTTCCCGATCGGTCAGTGTCCGGCGCGGCGACAACGACGTTGAAGCTCTCGCTGAGGGCAACCGCCAGCTTGCGGAGCCCGGGCGACTCGATGCCATCGTCATTGGTGACCAGGACCAACGGCGCATCAGTCACGAGGGCACGCCCACGAGGTCGACCTCCACCTTCTCGGCGAGCTGCGTGATCAGTTCCCCCGAGGCGCTGCCCAGGCCGTGGCGGGTGACGTTGGCTGCTCCGGCCGCTGCTGCCAGGCGCATCGTGGCCTCGGGGCTCGCCGACCGGACCAAGGATGCCGTCAATGCCGCCGTCATGGAGTCACCGGCACCTCGATGGTCCGCCGGCTCCAGGGTGGGCCCGGTGATGCGGTAGAGCCGACCGGAGAAGGAGGCGATGGCAGGTTCCTGGCCACGGGACACGATCACGTCGATGGCACCTCTGGCCTGTAGGCGTTCGATCGCCCCTACCACCTCGGCCTGGCCATCGCCGCGCAGGGCGCCGTCGTCTTGTAGGTCTTCGTCGCTCACCTTGAGCACATGGATCCGACCTCCCTCGAGGTAGGCATCGAGTGCCGCACCATGGAGGTCGCCGACCACTCGCACCTCCGCGGATTCGAGGTCGGTCCCCAGCCGCCGGTATGAGTCGAGGGAGATGATTTCGCCGGGCTGGCCGGTGATGACACATACGCCTGCTGTCATCGCATGATCCAGGAAACGCCCGTAGAGATCGTCTTCCTCGTGGCGGCCCATTGTCGGGGGCGTTGTCTCGGCGAAGGTCTCTCGCTCGCCGCTGCGGCGATCATGGACGTATGAAGGTGATCGAGATTCGATCTGGACCGGGCTGAGGTCGATTCCCCATTCTCCGACCAGTCCTCTCAGTGCCCTCCCCGTCTCCCCCCCGACCGGGGCACAGAGCAAGGGCCGCTCGCCGAGATTGCGCAACATGCGAGCCACCCAGAATCCCTGCCCACCGGGGTGAATATGGATGTCATCAGTGCCCTCCTCGCCACCGCGCTCAACGGTGATCGTCAGGTTGAGTAGTGGCGCGAGTACCGCGACCGTGTGCCTGTCTTTGGGCACGGCGCGAGGTCAGCTCGTGAGGCTTGGTGGAGTGAGGGTGGTCTCAGTCGTCGACTGCGGATCGCCGAACACCACGAAGAGGAGGGCGATGACGGCGATCACCGCCATCACGATGATCCAGGTCTTCCACGAAGACCCCATGCGCCGCTCTTCGATCTCCTCGGCCTGGATGTGGTCGACTTCCTGACCTGGGTCGATGCCGCCTGGGTACATGATCTCCTCCGTATTGCGGTAGGGATTGACGAACCCCTACCCGCCATCTCGGCCTGTGAAACGTGGGGCGCTGGTCTCAGCGCACGAGGAGCGGGATTTCGATCTCCGCGGGGAGGGGACCGCCGTGATAGCAACGCAGCCGCTTGTCGAACCCAGGGGGGAGGATCACCTTTCCCTCGGGTGGCAGGACCAGATTGACTCCGAGACGCCGTCGGGCGATATCGGTCAGCCCGGGGCCCACCAGGCCCCGGGGATCGGTGAGCGTGGCCCCGGTGTCGCGGCACAAGTCGTCGATCAGCTCCGGCGGCCCCCAGGCAAGTACGCCTCGGGGGTCTCCTGCGAACCGCATCCCGTCGTATCGAGGGTCGCGGATCAACAACTTGTCTTTCTCCGAATACTCCACCAACCCATGGTCTGACGTGCCGATCAGGGCAACATTCGGAGGCAACCGCCTGGCTAGCTCCTCCCACACGTCTGTCGCCTGTGCCACGGCTGCAGCGAACTCCACCGACTCCAGCCCATGGACGTGCCCGGCGAAGTCCACCTGCCAGAGATAAGTGAAGATGAGCCGGCGGGGGGTGCCGGAGAGCTGCACCGTCGCTTCGACCTGGTCGGCGTCATCCCACGCGCCCTCGAATCGGGAGCCGCGATAGAGCAGGCGCGACAGAGGGGTCTGCTCGAAGGGCCCCGGCTGAACCGTGATCCCCTCGACACCGGCCGAGCGAAGCCGCTCCCACAGATTGGGCTCGGGCAGCACCGTCGCAAAGTCATGGCTCACCGGGAGACCTGCGAGATCGACCCATTTCAGGGTGTTGACTACACCGCCTGCCTCTTCGATCCAGGCGAGGTGGGACACCAGCCCATGGGCGGCTGGGGGGAGGCCGGTCGCAATGGTCGCCAGCGACACGCTCGTCGTGCTCGGGAACGGGGAGTGCAGGGTGCCTTTGCTCGCCTTTGCGAACACGCCCGCTCCGGGATGGGACAACTGGGAGGCGCCGAGGCCATCGATCAGCAACAGCACATAGGTGTCGGCGTCAGGGATCGAGGCTGCCAGGTCGGGGTGAAGTCCATCGACCAGGCGGTCTCCGGTGAGTCGGCTCTCCAACTCCGCAATGAGGTTTACCAGGCCACCGCCGGTGTAGTCCGGGCTGTCGATCACCGCAGGCAGGCTATTGCCTGACCCCATTTCCGGCATCGAACGGCGGTTTCACCCGTGACTTCGGGCTTCAACCGGCCCTGCGTATACTCGGATCCAGGGTCGTATCCCCGACAGAAAAAGGCATGACTCCCTACTTCGAGAGCTATCTGACGGTCGGCGCCTTCGCAGCGCTGGGAGCGATCCTGGTGATGGTGATGCTCGGCGTGGCATCGGTGCTCCGCCCGACCAATCCGACGACCGCCAAGGAGCTCACCTATGAGTGCGGGGTCGATCCTGTCGGCTCGGGATGGAACCAGACCTACGTTCGGTATTACGTATACGGGCTTCTCTTCGTGATCTTCGACGTGGAAGCCGTATTCATCTTCCCTTGGGCCGTGGTGCTCGAGCGTCTCGGCACCTTCGGCCTCGTGGAGATGTTCATGTTCATTTCCATCCTGATCCTGGGATTGGTGTACGCCATCCGCAAGGGAGTCATGCGGTGGGAGTAGCCCAGAAGTTCGGCATGCCGAAGCCGGTCACCTGGCTGCTGAACTGGTCGAGGAGTTACTCCCTCTGGCTCTTCCAGTTCGGTCTGGCATGTTGCGCCATCGAGCTGATGGCGGCCTCAGGGCCCCGCTATGACTTCATGCGCTTTGGCATCATCCCGCTCCCCGCGTCGCCGAGACAAGCCGACCTGATGGTGGTCGCGGGGACCGTCACCGACAAGATGGCTCCCTCCGTCAGGCGCCTCTACGACCAAATGCCGGATCCCAAGTACGTGATCTCGATGGGCTCGTGCGCCAACTGCGGCGGCCCTTACTGGGATTCGTACTCCGTAACCAAGGGCGTTGATCAGGTGATCCCGGTCGATGTCTACGTCCCGGGCTGCCCACCTCGCCCCGAGGCCTTGATGGACGGGATCGTGCTCCTTCAGAAGAAGATTCGGGGCGAGGAGATCAAAGCGAAGTGGAATCAGCGTGACCTCGAGCCCGTCTGAGACCGAGACCACCATCCACCCGCTCCAGGACTACGCCGACCAGGTGGCGCGGGCCGTCGGCGGCGAAGCGGAGATCACGTTCGACACCATCAAGGTGAAGGTTCCTGCGTCGGATTGGTCGACCGCACACCAGCGAGCCAGGGACGACCTCGGCCTGGTCTTCTTCTCGTGGCTGTCCGCAGTGGACTGGGCCGGCGAGGTCGCGGTCGGAGATCCCCCTGGTGGCGACGTAGTGGACCACCTGGAGGTGCTCACCACGTTGGGAGACCTAAGCGAAGGTCGCCGGGTGACCTTCAGCACCGAGATCGGCACAGAGGATCCTTCAATCGAGAGCCTGGTCCAGGTGTTCCCCGGGGCCAACTGGCACGAGAGGGAGGCGGCGGAGATGTTCGGGATCAGGTTCGACGGCCACCCCGACCTCTCCCACCTCTACCTCCCCGATTCCTTCATCGGCAATCCGCTCCGTAAGAGCTATCCGTTGCTGAGCAGGGAAGTGAAGCCCTGGCCGGGCACGGTCGACGTGGAGGGCATGCCGGGGAGCGGGGCCGAGCCAACCGAGCCCTCGGAAGAGAATCCGGAGGCCTGAATGGTGATCGAACAGGACCTGGTTCGACACCTCTCGGAGGCGGCCGTGTCGGTGGAGTTGGAGACGCCGGACATGACGCTCAACATCGGCCCCCAGCATCCGTCCACCCACGGAGTTCTCCGCCTGGTGGCCAGGGTCGACGGGGAGAGGGCGTACGACGTCCACCCGGTCATCGGTTACATGCACCGGGGCTACGAGAAGCTATCGGAGGTTCGGACCTACCCGCAGATCACAACGCTCGTCAACCGAATCGATTGGGTCTCCGGCTATGCAAACGAGGTCCCATTCGTGATCGCAGCCGAGAAGCTCATGGGCCTTGAGGTGCCGGAGCGAGCGCAATACATCCGGCTCATTCTCACCGAGATGGCCCGGATCTCCTCCCATCTGATCTTCATGGCGTCCTACCCGTTGGAACTGGGGGCGGCCACCCCGCTCTTCTTCGCCCTCAGGGAGAGGGAGCGGATGCTCGACCTTCTGGAGAGCGTCACCGGCGGGCGTTTCCACCCGAACTTCAACCGCATCGGCGGGGTGAAGCCCGCCTACGGGTCCGGATCACAGACCAAGAAGCTCCCCCAGGACCTTCCCGCCGGCTTTTTCGCCGAGACCCGGGATGCGGTGGCCCAGGTTGCGAATGTCGCCGACGAGATCGAGGACCTGGTCGCCGGAAACGAGATCATCCTCGCCAGGACCAAGGGGATCGGGGTGCTTCCCCCGGAGGTCGCCGCGGGGTACGGAGTTTCGGGGCCGAACCTTCGGGCATCGGGAGTTTCCTTCGACTTGCGCCGGGTCGAGAGCTACCTGCCCTATGACAGGTTCGACTTCGAGATCCCGGTTGGGGAGAACGGGGACTGCTGGGACCGTTGGTGGGTGCGCCTCTCCGAAATCCGCCAGTCGTCACGAATCATCCAGCAGGCAATCGACGGGATCCCTTCGGGTCCGTTGCAGGCCAAGGTCCCGAAGGTGATCAAGGTCCCCAAGGGGGAGACCTATGTGCGCGCCGAGAACCCCAAGGGCGAGATGGGGTACTACCTGGTATCGGAGGGCGGCCAGGGCCCGTACCGGCTCAAGATCCGCTCCGCCAGCTTCTCCAACCTCTCGATTCTGCCCTGGATCCTGGAAGGGGTCTTGGTCCCCGACATCATCGCCATCATGGGCTCGCTGGACTTCGTGCTCGGAGATGTGGATCGATGATCGAGTTCATCACCGATCTCTTCTCCAATTTCTGGATCTCCCTGGTCGGGAAGCTGCTGTTGGTCGCCCTGATGATCCCCCTGGTGGGAATGGTGATCGGATTCGCCGAGATGAAGCTCTCGGCCAAGATGCAGGCCCGGGTCGGGCCCTATTTCGCCGGCGGTCGCTGGGGGTGGGCCCAGCTGATTGCCGACGGGGTCAAGTTCTTCCAAAAGGAAGACCTGATCCCGGAGGAGGCGGACCGGCCGGTGTTCAAGGTGGCCCCGGTCCTGGTGCTGGTGGCGACCGTGGCATTGCTCGTGGTGATCCCCTTCGGCCCGGGGCTGATCTTCCGTGACCTCGAGGTAGGTGTCTTCTACGCCCTGGCCATCTCCTCGTTGAGCACGATCGGGATCCTGATGGCAGGGTGGTCCTCTGCCAACAAGTACTCGCTCATGGGCGGGCTGCGTGCCGCCGGCCAATTGATCGCCTATGAGCTGCCGCTCGTTCTGGCGGTCATCGGCTCGGTGATGCTGGCCGGGACCATGAGCATGTCGGGGATCGTCGAGGCCCAGATCGAGGCCGGATACCCCTTCGTCGTGTTTCAATTCGTCGGGTTCGGCGTCTTCATGATCGCATCACTGGCCGAACTGTCCCGGATCCCGTTCGACATGCCGATCGCCGAGTCGGAGCTGGTGATGGGCTACCTCACCGAATACTCCGGGTTTCGCTTCCTCTTCTTCTTTCTGGCCGAGTTCGCCAACATGTTCAGCCTTTCCGCGATCGCGGCCACGCTCTTCCTCGGCGGCTATTGGTTGCCGGGGGTTCCCGAGGATGTGCTCGCCTATGCCGGCCCTGTGATCCTCCTCGGCAAGACCTTCATCCTGGTGTTCATCATGATCTGGTTCCGCTGGACCTTCCCCCGGTTCCGCGAGGATCAGCTTCAGGGGCTGGCCTGGAAATGGCTGGTGCCGCTCGCCCTTGCCAACATCCTCATCACCGGTGCATTCATGGTGTTCCTGTGACCGACACCGCGACTCGTCGAGTGCCCGGGATCGGGATGGCCAAAGGGCTCTGGGTGACGATCTACACGATGGTCCGGACCATCTTCCGGCCGGGCAAGTACCTGGCGACGGTCAACTACCCCGTGGTCAAGGAGACTTTGGTGCCCCGCGCCCGCGGGGTCATCGCCCTCGACCAGGAAGCGTGCACGGTGTGCATGCTCTGCGCCCGAAATTGTCCCGACTGGTGCATCTACATCGAGGGTCACAAGGAGGAGCAGCCGCCCTCGACGCCAGGGGGCAGGATCAAGGTCCGTGCCACCCTCGACCGTTTCGATATCGACTATGCGCTCTGCATGTATTGCGGGATCTGTGTCGAGGTCTGTCCCTTCGATGCGCTCTTCTGGTCACCCGAGTACGAGTACTCGGAGGTCCGGATGGGCGAGATGATGCATGACATGGACCGCCTCCAGGACTGGTTGCAGACCGTCCCCGACGCCCCCGAGCTGGAGAAGTGAGGGTGCGATGACGTTCGGCGAATGGGTCGCGGAGCCGGTCAATTGGGTGTTCACGATCGTGGGTCTGATAGTGCTGCTGTCGGCGTGGCGGGTCGTGACCTCGAAGAACGTGGTCCATGCGGCACTGTTCTTGGTGGCGACCCTCGCGGGCACCGCAGCCCTGTTCCTGATCCTTTCGGCGGAGTTCGTGGCCTGGGTCCTGGTCCTGGTCTACATCGGCGCGGTGATCGTCCTCTTCCTGTTCGGGATCATGATCACCAGGGCGCCTACCGGTCGTGACCAGGGCCTGGACAGCGACCAGAAGATTTGGCCCGCTCTGCTCTCCATCACCACCTTTGCCCTCCTTTCCTGGGGGTCGATCGAGGCATTCGGGGCACAGGCCGTCGTCGATCTCGGACAGGCGACTTCGACAGAAGTCATCGGCGAGGCCCTGCTCGGTCGATTCGTCATCCCCTTCGAGGTGGTCTCCTTTGTCCTGCTCGCAGCCCTCATCGGCGGGATCACCATCGCCAGGCGTGACCTCACCCCCTTGGAGGAAGAGCAGAGGAGCGCGGTCTGATGCTCCTGAACCAGTTCCTCATCCTGGCCGCGGCCCTGTTCGCCATGGGTATCTACGGCCTCTTGGTACGGCGGAACCTGGTGCTGATCCTGCTTTCAGTGGAGTTGATGCTCACCGCGGTCAACATCAACCTGATCGCGTTCGAGTCGGTGCTGCGATCCTCGCAGGCTGTCGGGCAGGTGTTCTCGGTGTTCGTGATCACGGTCGCCGCTGCCGAGGTCGGGATCGGCCTCGCGATCGTTCTCATGGTCTTCCGCAACCGGAAATCGGCCAATGTCGATGAGCTCAACCTGATGAGGTGGTGACAGCTTGAATTGCCGGCCGACTTCGCCCGAGGCCTACCTCATGACTCCAACGTGGGGCCTGGTTCGGTTGGCTGCGCCTCGGGCGAACAGGCGCCGGTCGGCCGGGGGCTACCGCCGCGCGGAGGCAGACGATGCGTGATCTAGCCTTCCTCGCCACCGAGTCGGAGCACGCCGTCGAGGGCGGGATCACCGGCGGGTTCTTCGTGGACACCGCCGGGATCATGCTGGTCCTCCCTTTCGTCGCCTTCCTCCTGATCCTCGCCTTCGGCAAGCGCCTCAAGAACCACGGTGGCGAGATCGCGATCGCGGCCCTCGCCATCAACAGCGTGTGGGCCACCGTGCTCTTCGTGCAGAACATGACCCAGGGCGTGCTGGCGCAGACCGATTTCGAGATCGCCCGCATCGGCAGCGACCTGGTGTTCGAGCTGGGGTGGGTGGTCGACGGCCTCTCGATCATGATGTACTTCCTGGTCAGCGTGGTCGGCCTGATCGTCTTCATCTACGCGGTCGGCTACATGCACGGGGACGTCAGGGTGGACTGGTTCTTCGCGGCCTTCTCCCTGTTCGCCGGCTCGATGCTGGTCCTGGTCGGGGCGCCCAACCTGATCCAGCTCATAATCGGATGGGAGGGGGTCGGCCTCGCCTCCTACTTGTTGATCGGCTTCTACTGGGAGGACATGGCGAACGTGAACGCCGGCAACAAGGCGTTCATGACCAACAAAGTGGCCGATGTCGGCCTGATCCTGGGCGCGGTCATCCTCGGTGTCACCGTCGGCAGCTTCGATTTTCTCGAGATCAACACCCTGGCCGCCGAGCACTCGGAGACGCTTGGCGCGGTTGCGGTCGTTTCTGCGGCATTGCTCTTCTTCGGGGCGATGGGGAAGAGCGCCCAGTTCCCGCTCCACATATGGCTACCCGACGCCATGGCGGGCCCAACTCCGGTGTCCGCCTTGATGCACGCGGCGACCATGGTCACCGCGGGCGTCTACCTCATGGGGCGGATGTTCCCGCTCTTCGAGTACCTGGCCGCCGACCTGAGGCCGTGGATGGTCGCCATCGGGACCATCACACTGTTCGCCCTGGGATTCCTGGCGCTGGTGACAGACGACATCAAGAGGGTCCTCGCCTACTCGACCGTCTCCCAGCTTGGGTACATGATGACCGCGATGGCGGCAGGGGGTTACACCGCGGGGCTCTTCCACCTCTTCACCCACGCCTTCTTCAAGGCACTGCTCTTCCTCGGCGCCGGCTCGGTCATCCATGCCGTCCACTCCAACAACATGAGTGACATGGGTGGGCTCCGCAAGTCCATGCCCAGGACCTACTGGACGTTCCTCATCGGCTCGCTCTCCCTGGCCGGGATCATCCCCCTCGCCGGATTCTGGTCGAAGGACGAGATCTTGGTCACCCTCGGCTTCGAGGGATACACCGCGGTGATGTGGATCGCCATCGCCGGAGCCTTCGTTACCGCCTTCTACATGACCAGGGCTGTCGCCCTGACCTTCTTCGGGGAGTACAAGGGCCACAGCCACCCCCACGAGTCTCCCCGGATCATGACCGGGGCACTGGTCGCCCTGGCGGTGCCCTCGGTCCTGTTCGGGCTGTTCAACATCCCCGGCGTCGAGATCCCGGGCATCGGGAACTTCAGCGAATGGCTGGCGGTGCGCGCGGTGCCGATGGGGGACCACCACCCGGAGGCGATCGACTTTGCGCTGGTCGGGAGTGGGCTGTTTGCCGCTCTGGCCGGGATCTTTGTGGGCTGGCGGGTCTGGGGACGTGACCAGGAGACGCAGGCGGGGAGGGATCGGTTCGAGATCCCCGTCCTCTACCCGCTGCTGCGGCGCAAGTACTACGTCGACGACGCAGCGGACGGGGTAGTGGCGGTCACGATGGGCCCGGTCGCCCGTTCCGTCAACTGGGTCAACGACCACGTGATCGACGGCATCGTCAACGGGGCGGCCTTCGCGACCAAGGCGCTTGGGTCGTTCGTGTACGGCGTGGTCGACCAGCGGGGCGTGGACGGGGTGGTGCACGGGCTGTCGGCGGGAGTCGACGGGGCGGGCTCCGCGGTGCGGCGCTGGCAGACCGGTCGCATTCAGCAATATGCGGCGTCCTTCGTGGGCGGCGTGCTGGTGTTGATCATCCTTTTCGTGTTCGTGATATAGGGAGACGCTGAGGCAAATGGAACTGTTCGAAACCTGGGCACTCACCTTGATTGTGTTCTTGCCCCTTGCCGGGGCGCTGCTGCTCGGGTTGGTGCCAAAGGACAACGAGTTGGCCCTCAAGGGCACCGCGCTCCTGGTGACGGTGGTCGCCTTCATTGCCTCTCTCGTCGTGATCGGTCAGTTCGACTTCACAGGGGCCACCTACAACAACTACCAGTTCGAAATGAACGAGACCTGGATCGGGGCGATCAACGCCAACTACCACCTGGGGGTCGACGGGATAAGCCTGCCCCTGCTGGTGCTTTCCACCTTCGTGATGGTGCTGGCCGTGATCTACAGCTGGAATCACTGGGAGGAGCCAAAGAATCCCAAGCTCTTCCTGATCCTGATGTTGATCCTGGGCACGGGGCTCAACGGGACCTTCGTGGCCCTCGACCTGGTCCTGTTCTTCATCTTCTTCGAAGTGGTGCTGGTGCCCATGTATTTCATGATCGGGATCTGGGGAGATCGCTCGCTGCGCAAGATCCCCGGTTTCGGGCGAGAGGTGCAGACCAGGCTCTACGCCTCGATCAAGTTCTTCCTGTTCACCCTGTTCGGATCGGCATTCATGCTGCTCGGATTCCTGGCCCTCTACTTCGAGTCGGGGAAGTTCGGGGAGCGAACCTTCGACATTCCGCAACTGACCGAACTCGGCGCCAGTGGCGCCTTCGGCGGCGGCCGGTTCGCCTTCCTCGTCTTCGGCGCGATGTTCCTCGGCTTCGCAGTCAAGGTCCCGATGTGGCCATTCCACACCTGGCTCCCCGACGCCCACACTGCGGCTCCGACCGTGGGCTCAGTCCTCCTGGCGGCGATCATGCTGAAGCTCGGCTCCTACGGCTTCATCAGGATCTCGATCCCGATCCTCCCCGAGGAGGCTGCGAATTGGGCCCCGGCGATAGCGATCCTGGCTGTGATCGGGATCATCTACGGGTCACTGGCCTGCCTGGCTCAGACCGATATGAAGCGATTGATCGCGTTCTCCTCGGTTGGGCACATGGGATTTGTGATGCTGGGGATAGCGACGATGACCGATGTCGGGATCAACGCCTCCATCATCGGGATGGTGGCTCACGGGCTGATCACCGGCCTCCTCTTCTTCCTCGCCGGCTCGATGTCGCACCGCTATCACACCCGCGAGATGTCCCGTCTCGGGGGCAACATGAAGCTGATGCCGGTGATGGGCGGGATCCTCGCCTTCACCGCAATGGCATCGCTCGGCCTGCCCGGACTCGCCGGATTCTGGGGTGAGTTCATGTCCCTTGTGGGTGCCTACAACCCTCTGGAAGGGCTGTCCCTCGGTGTTTTCCGGACGGCGATGGTCATCGGGGCGGTCGGCACCGTGTTGACCGCGGGCTACATGCTCTACCTGCTGCAGCAGGTCAACCTCGGCGAGCCCCGCGAAGAGTGGAAGGGACACGACTTCCGCGACGTCGACAGGTTCGAGTTGACGGCCTGGGTCCCTCTGATTGTGCTCATCGTTGTCATCGGCTTCTTCCCGAAGATCGTCTTCAACGCCACGACCGACTCCGTGGTGTCCTTGGTGGAGACGGTGTTCAACTCGGAGACGGTCGCCTCACTCGGCTCCGGCGGATGAACTGATGCCCTACGAGATCGACTACTGGGCACTCGCCCCGGAGTTGGTGGTTGTGGCCACCATGCTCGGGGTGTTCACCCTCGATCTCCTGCTACCCCGATCGCAGAAGTACTGGACGGCGACCGTGGCAGTGGCGGGCACCGCGCTCGCCGCGGTGCCTCTGGTCATGTTGGCC
>JBIOVB010000100.1:0-10962 GCA_044867525.1 Acidimicrobiia bacterium
CCCCCCGGCCCACGGTGACGTAGCCGACGATCGGGTCCCCGGGAACCGGAGAGCAACATCGGGCCAGGTGGACCAGCATGTCGTCCTGACCCTCCACCACGACCTGGGCGCCGTCGAGAGGGCGGCGACGCCGGGGTTGGAAGAAGTCCTCTTCCTCGGTCTCCGGGCCCAGGATCCGGTGCAGTCGTGCGGCAACCGAATCGATGGAAACGTTGCCTTCGGCCAGTCCCACCTGGAGCGACTCGAGATCGTTGTGGCCCAACTCCTGGGCTATGGCGGCCAGGTAACGGTCCTTGTCGGCCGAACTGAGATCGCCCGCCTCCTTCTTGAGCAGGGTCTGCATCATCTCCCGACCTTCGGTCAGAGCCTCGTCACGGCGCTCCTTGGTGAACCATTGCTTGATCTTCGACTTGGCCCGCCCGGTGCGGGCGAAGCCGAGCCAATCCCGACTCGGACCGGCATCCAGGGCCTTCGAGGTCAGCACCTCGACGATGTCACCCGACTGGAGGCGGGTGGACAACGGAACCAGCCTGCCATTGACCTTGGCTCCGACGCACCTATGCCCCACCTCGGTATGGACCGAGTAGGCGAAGTCGATCGGCGTCGCGCCGGCCGGGAGGGACTTGGCATCGCCTCCGGGAGTGAGCACGAACACTTCGTCCTGGTAGAGGTCGAGCTTGAGGTTGGCCAGAAACTCCTCTGGGTCCTCGTCGGCGCTCCAAGCGGCGACGTCCATCGCGGGCACCCTGGTGGTCTCGCCCTCCTTGTATCGCCAGTGGGCGGCGATCCCCGCCTCCGCCCGCTGGTGCATGTCCCCGGTCCGTATCTGGATCTCCAACGGCTTCCCACCGGGGCCGATCACCGTGGTGTGGAGGGATTGGTAGAGGTTGATCTTGGGCATCGCGATGTAGTCCTTGAATCGACCCGCCACCGGTACCCAGTGGCTGTGGATGAGGCCGAGGGCGGCGTAGCAATCGCGAGTGGACTCGGTCACCACCCTGATCCCGATCAGATCGTGGATGTCCTCGAAGGGCCGGTTCTGCTCCATCATCTTCCTGTAGATGGAGTACTGGTGCTTGGGGCGGCCGGTCACATCCGCGTGGATGCCGGCGTCGCCGAGGATCCCGGTGAGCTCGCCGACCATCTTCTCGATGAACGCCTCTCGTTCCGGGGCGCGCTCGGCGAGCTTGGCCTCGATCTCGGCGTTGGGCCCCGGGTAGAGGATGGCGAAGCAGCGGTCTTCGAACTCGTGCTTGAGCTCCTCGATCCCGAGCCGATGGGCGAGCGGCGCATAGACATCCAAGGTCTCCCGGGCTACCCGTCGCTGCTTGTCCTCACGGAGTGCTCCGACAGTCCTCATGTTGTGCAGGCGGTCGAACAGCTTGATCAGGAGCACGCGGACGTCCTGAGCCATCGCCACCACCATCTTTCGGATCGTGGCCGCCTGCGCCTGCTCCCTACTCGCGTAACGGACCCGGTCGAGCTTGGTGACTCCGTCGATGAGGTTTGCGATCTCTTGTCCGAACTCCGAGGAGATCTCGCCGAGGGTCAGCGGGGTGTCCTCCACGGTGTCGTGGAGGAAGGCGGCGGCGACGGTCGGGGTGTCGAGGCCAAATTCAGCGAGGAGCAGGGCAACCATCGACGGATGAGTGATGTAGGGATCTCCGGTCTTCCTCAGCTGTCCGGCATGAGCCTTCTCCGCGACCTCATATGCCCGTCGCAGCACCTCGACATCGCCCTCCGGATGGCTCGCCTGGAAGGCCTCGATGACATCGGCCACAGTGGCCGTGGGCTTCTCAGTCGTATCTGACCAATGCATGTAGTGGGACACCGTCGAGGGCATCTGCGCCGTTGAGGAAAACCAGCTCTATGAACACCGCGATCCCCACCACGTCGGCGCCGACACCCCGTAACAACCTCACGCTCGCCGCAGCTGTTCCCCCGGTGGCGATGACATCGTCGACGATCAACACCCGCTCTCCGGGCGCCGCGGCGTCGACATGGATCTCCAAGGCGTCGGTCCCGTATTCGAGTGTGTAGTCCTCCCTGACCGTTTGGAACGGGAGCTTTCCCGGCTTTCTGACCGGGATGAACCCGGCGCCGAGACGGTCAGCGATCGGGGTGGCGAGGGTGAATCCTCGGGCCTCGATGCCGGCGACCTTGGTCACGTTGGCATCCCTGAAGGGCTCGGCGAGAGCGTCGACCAGCATCCTGAGGGCCTCACCATCCGCGAGCACGGGAG
Organism: Acidimicrobiia bacterium; assembly: GCA_044867525.1. GTDB lineage: Bacteria > Actinomycetota > Acidimicrobiia > Spongiisociales > ZC4RG35 > JALYNX01. The sequence goes on from JBIOVB010000100.1 coordinate 2,243, forward strand.
TGATGTCCTTGAAGACCACCCCCGGCTCCGGAAAGTCCGGGATGTCGCGAATCAGAGCGGAGAGTTGTTGCACGCCCAAGAGTCTACGGGGCGGATCAGTTCCTCTTCGCCTTGCTCCGCCTTGCCACACGCTCTGCTCGCTCCACCCACACGTCTTCTTTCTCCTTCCAGACCGCCAGCAGAGGGGCCGCGACGAAGATCGAGGAATAGGTGCTGGCCGCGAGCCCAACGAACAACGCAAGGGCGAATTCCGTGAGTGCCGGCCCTCCCAGGATCACCGAGCCCACGATGAGAATGCTTCCCACCGGGATCAACGAGGTGAGCGACGTGAACAGGGACCGGGCAAGGACCTGATTCAGTGCCATGTTCACGATCTCCGTATAGGTCTTCTCCTCTTCGATCTCGACCAGCTCGTCGATCTTGTCGAAGACCACCACCCCGTCGTACAACGAATATCCGAGAATGGTGAGGATCGCCACGACGGTGGCCGGGGTGACCACGAATCCGGTCACCGAATAGACCCCAATGGTGAGAATCACGTCGTGGAGGAGGGCGACGATCGCGGTCATCGCCATCTTGAACTCGAGCCGCCACGTGATGTAGAGGATCACCGCACCCAGAAACACCCCCAACGCCAGGAGGGCGCGTCTCGCCACCAGGGCACCGAAGCTGGGGCCCACCGCCTCAAGAGAGATCTCGGCCCGTTCGGCGCCGGTGACCTCGGCGAGGGCTTGGACGACCTCGCTCTCGGTTCCACTTTCCAGTGCCTCGGTCGTCACCCGAACCGTCGCTCCGTCATCGAATAGTTGGATCGTCGGGCTGGATACACCCGCTTCGCTCAATGCATCGCGTATCTCCGGGATGTCGGCACCTGCCGGGTTCGGCGACTGGATCCCGAGGCCACCAACGAACTCGATACCCAGGTTGAGCTGTCGGAAGGCGAGACTGCCGAGGCTGATCAGGATCAAGATCGCCGAGATCACGAACCAGCGTCGCCGCAGCCCGACGAAGTCGATCGTGGTCTCGCCCCGGTCGAGGCGGCGTAAGAAGGAGGTCTCGCTCATCTCGCTGCCTTGGAGATGCTGAGCCAGCCTCCCTTACCGAGCCGGGTGTGTGCGAACAGACCCGCCGCCCTTCGGGTGTAGAGCCGGGCCACGATGAGGTCGAGAACCGTCCCGATGCCAAGCGAGATGGCAAAACCCTTCACCGCTCCGACCGCAAGCGCCCAGAGCAGGACGGCACCGAGAAGGCTCACCGTGTTGGCGGTGACCATGGTCCGGAAGGCGATCTTGAATCCGTCGGCCGTCGCCTCCTCGACTCCGAAGCCCTGGCGCAGCTTCTCCTTGATTCGCTCGAAATAGACGATGTAGGTGTCTGCGGTGATCCCGATGGAGACGATGATGCCGGTCACCCCGGCAAGGGTGAGGGTGAGGCCGACCCACTCACCGAACAGCCCGAAGATGGAGATGAGGAGGGCGGCGAACACGGTCAGGCCGACGATCGCCAGTAGGCCGAGGCCTCGATAGGCGAGAAGGAGAACCACGGCGACCAGGACGATTCCCACCAGGCCGGCGATGGTCCCCGCCTGGAGGGAGTCTGCGCCCAGGGTCCCGGAGACCTTGCGCACCGCCGAGACCTCGAAGTCGACTGGGAGAGACCCATAGCGAAGGACGATTGCCAGCTCGTTGGCCTCCTCCTGTGCCTCGTCACCCTGGCCCAATGTGATCTGTGCCTGCCCTCCGGTGATCCCGGTCTCCGGTGAGACATCGGGATTCACCGCAGGGGCGGCGACCACCGCGCTGTCGAGGGCGATTGCGATCTGTCGTCTCGGGTCTCCAATCGGATAGGAGGCTGCCTCCGCGGTCAGTGCCGCAAATGCATCGGCCCCCACCGAGGTCAGGTCGAGGCTGACCGCCCACACCGCCGAGGTGGGGTCGAAGACCGGCACCGCGTCGGCGACGTCCCCGCCCTCGAGACCGGCGGGCCCTACTTCGAGAACTTCGGGAATCGCCTCGTAAGCCAGCCAGGAGTTGGCCTCGAGGTCGTCGTCGATTGTCAGCCCGGTCGCATCGTCGATGTTCTCAGTGCCCGTCCCGGCCAGAGGCCCGGTGGTACCGGGCACCGCATCGAGCACGGGGCGGAACGCGAGGACACCGGTCTGGCCAACGGCATCGATGGCGCGTTGCTCGTCTTCCACGCCGGGGAGCTGGACGATCACGGTGTTCTGCCCCTCGACCTGGATGTCCGGCTCCTGGACGGCACCGATCTCCTCGATCCGTCGGGCCATGATCTCGGTGGCGACCTCGAGCAGCTCGGGGTCGGTGCCCTCGGGTGCGGTGAGGACGACTGCCGTTCCGCCCTGGAGGTCGAGGCCCAGGAGCGGCGTCAAGCCGGCGTAGATGATTGCGGCCAGGCCTCCCCAGGCGACGAGAAGCACCAGCAAGAGACCGACGAGCCTTCGGCTCATCGCAGAGAGTTGCTCAGGTGGCGTCCTCCCCTACCCGGGTTCCGATGGCGCGCCTGGAGACCCGGATCTTTCCCTCTTCCACCGCGAGGACGACGCTGTCGTCGTCGACGGAGATCACCCGGCCGTGGATGCCACCAATGGTGCGAACTTCCTGGCCGGGGCCGAGCGACTCGGAGAGTGCTGCCTGCTCCTTGGACCGCTTGCGCTGGGGGCGAATGATGAACAGGTAGAAGACGACGACCATCAGGCCGAGGAACACCAACGAGGAGAGGCCTCCCGCAGCTGACTCCTGGGCGAAAACGACGTGGGTCACAAGATCCTCCGAATGGGTGGAACCGACCGCGGGAGGTTAGGCAACGCCAAACGCCTACTGCGAACCGCGAATGCGGTCCTCCAGGGTCTCGCCGAGGAAGCTCTGAAACCGGTCCAACGTGATCGCCCTGACGGCGTCGGCGACCAGGTCGAGGGTGTATTTCAGGTTGTGGATCGACAGCAGCCGGTGCGCCGATAGCTCGTTCATCCGCACCAGATGGCGGAGGTAGGCCCGGGAATGACCGCGGCAGGCGAGGCAGTCGCAATCCGGGTCGAGAGGGCGGGGATCGGCCTCGAAGCGCGCTTGTCGCAGGTTGTAGTCGCCCTTCGGCGTCAGCACACGCCCGTGCCTGGCGAGACGGGTCGGGATGACGCAATCGAAGAGGTCGGCGCCCCTGGCGATGGCGGCCAGGAGCCCTTCGGCGTCACCCAGGCCCATCACGTAGCGAGGCTTGTCCCCAGGTAGCGCGGAGACTGCAGCCTCCAGGGCCAGGTCGCGCTGGTCCGGGCTCTCCCCGACCGACAGCCCTCCGATCCCGAACCCGGGAAAGCCGAGGGCCGCGGTCTGCTCGCCGCTGGCCAGCCTGAGATCGGGGTCGATACCTCCCTGGACGATGCCGAAAAGTGCCTGATCACGTCGTTGGTGGGCGGCGAGGCAACGCTCCGCCCAACGCAGGGTGCGTCGCATCTCGGACTCGACCAGTGCCCGCTCTGCCGGCAAGCCCACACAGACGTCGAGCACCATGGCTATGTCTGCCCCGAGCGCCTCCTGGATGCCGACAGCCTGCTCCGGTGTGAGCGAGACCAGGGAGCCGTCGTACACCGAGCGAAAGGTGGCACCGGACTCTTCGATCTCGGAGTCGAGGGAGAAGATCTGGAAGCCGCCGGAGTCCGTGAGGATCGGCTGATCCCAATTCATGAACCGATGCAGCCCACCCAGCTCCCCTACCACCGAAGCTCCGGGTCGCAGCATCAGGTGATAGGTGTTCGCGAGCACGATCTCAGCGCCGATGGCACTCAGGTCGGTGGAGTCGACCGCCTTGACAGCCCCCCTGGTCCCAACCGCCATGAACGCCGGCGTCCGCACCCGCCCGTGCGGCGTGTCCAGCCATCCCGCCCGTGCCGCGCCGTCGGCTGCGGATTGCTCCCATGTGACCGGTGCCGACGTCAATTTCGCTCCGCCAGCATCGCGTCCCCGAACGAAAGGAACCGATAGCCGCGGTCAAGCGCCGTCTCGTACACGGATCGCCAGCGCGCGCCGATGAATGCGGCCACCAGGACCACGAGAGTCGATCCGGGAACATGGAAGTTGGTGACGAGCATGTCGACCACCTGGAATCGATAGCCGGGTTTGATGAACAGATCGGTGTCGCCCGAGCCGGCCCGCACCCGCCCGTCGCCGCCGGCATGTGATTCCAGAGCTCGCACCACGGTGGTGCCCACCGCGATCACCCTTCCCGATCGGGCCCGGGCGGAGTCGATGGCCGTTTCGGTCTCCTCGGGCACCGAGCACCACTCGCGGTGGATGCGGTGCTCTTCCACTTCCGCCTCGATGATCGGGCGAAAGGTATCGACCCCGACATGGAGGTCGATCGTCGCCATGTGGACGCCCCTCGCCCGGAGCCCGGCCACGACCCGTTCGGTGAAATGCAACCCTGCGGTGGGGGCCGCCGCCGAGCCGGGATCTCTGGCGAACATGGTCTGGTACCTCCCCGGGTCCCGGAGCCTTCCCTGGAAATAGGGAGGAAGTGGGATCGTCCCCACCTCGGCGATCGCAGACTCGACATCCTCCGCATGGATTTCGACGACCACCATCCCGTGGTTGGGCCCGGAGACGATCGTGGCGGAGAGACCCTGGAATTCGAGCCGGGTCCCCGTGCGCAGCCGGCGTGAGGGGCGGGCCATCGCCTCCCACGTCCCGTCGGCCAGCTCATCGAGCACCAGGAGCTCGACTTCGCCGCCGGTATCCGGCTTGGTCCCGATCAGACGAGCAGCCCTGACCCGGGTGTCGTTGATCACCACCAGATCGCCGGGCTCCAATAGGTAGGGGAGCTCGGAGAAGCGATGGTCGCTCGAGTCGCGGGTGTCCAGGAGCATCGAACGGTCCCGGGGCTCGATTGCCTCCTGGGCGATGGCGGCGTCGGGAAGCGCGTATTGGAAGTCTTCGACCCGCATCGGTGCGAGAGGCTAGAGCAGCGTCCCCTGCGGGTCCGAAGGCGGCTCCACCCCGATATGGGCGTAGGCGCGGCTGGTCGCCATCCGGCCCCGGGGGGTTCTCTTGATGAGCCCGGAAAGGAGAAGGAACGGCTCATAGGCGTCTTCTACAGTCTCCGGCTCCTCGCCCACGGCGATCGCCAACGTGGAGAGACCGACGGGCCCGCCTCCGAAGCGGACGATGATCGACTCCAGGATCGAGCGATCGACCTTGTCCAAGCCGAGATCGTCGACCTCGAAGACCCGAAGCGCCTCGTCGGCCACGACAGGGTCGATGACACCAGAGGCTCTGGCCACGGCGTAGTCACGGACCCTTGCCAGCAGCCGGTTGGCGATGCGAGGAGTGGACCGGCTGCGCTTGGAGATGATCTCCGCCGCGTCGTCGGAGATCTCGACTCCGATGATCCCGGCCGAGCGCCTGATGATCACGGACAGCTCGTTGGGCTCGTAGTAGTCGAGCTTCTCCTCGATCCCGAACCGGTCACGCAACGGGGCGGTGACCGTGCCCTTGCGCGTGGTCGCCCCCACCAAGGTGAACCGGGGCAGGTCGAGGCGGATCGACTGGGCGGTAGGCCCCTTGCCGAGGACGATGTCGAGCTGGAAATCCTCCATCGCCGGGTAGAGCACCTCTTCCACCGCCCGGGGTAGACGGTGGATCTCGTCGATGAAGAACACATCACCGTTTTCCAGGTTGGAGAGGATCGCGGCCAGGTCGCCCGGGCGATCCAGTGCCGGGCCCGAGGTCACCCGGATCTTGACATCGAGCTCGTGTGCGATGACCCCGGCCAGGGTCGTCTTGCCCAGGCCAGGGGGCCCGGAGAAGAGAACATGGTCCAAGGGACGCCCCTCTTTGCGTGCGGCTTCCAGGGAGATGCGAAGCCGCTCCCGTACCCGGTCCTGGCCGACGAACTCGTCGAGCCGCTTCGGTCGAAGTGTGATCTCATCCTCGGACTCGATAGTCGGGTTGAGCAGGCTGTCCTCTCGCATGGTCATCCCCTGCCCAGGGCTCGAAGCGCCGTCTTGATCTGGGCTTCGATCCCTGCTTCTGGGTCGATCTCGCCAATCACCCCATTGATCTCCTCGGTGGTGTAACCGAGGCCTTCGAGCGCCTGGCGAACCGTGATGGTGCTGGAGGATCCAACCAGCTCTGCTTCCGACCCGGCAAGCTTGGGAGCCAGCTCGAGGACGATCTTCTGTGCTCCCCTCTTACCGACCCCCGGGACCACGGTGAGGGCATCGGCGTCCTCGCTCACGATCGCCCTCACGATCTCACCGTGCGACATCGCCCCCGATATCGCCATCGCCAGCTTGGGCCCCACTCCGCCGGCGCCGAGGAGTATGCGAAATAGATCGCGGTCCGCTTCCGACCCGAAGCCGAAGAGGCTGATCTCGTCCTCACGGACATGGGTGTGGACGTGGACCACAACTTCCTCACCAACACCCGGCAGCGCCGACACGGCGCGGGGGGTCATCGTCACCTCGTAGCCCAGCCCGGCCGCCTCGATGCACACCAGCTCGCTCCGCTTGGAGACGAGGACTCCACGAAGACGCCCGATCACCTTCTCACCTCCAAAGGTGCCGCCCGGAGGTGGCACAGGGCGATGGCCAGGGCATCGGCGGCATCCGCCGGCTCCGGGGGCTCTGCCAGACGAAGGAGACGGGCCACCATCGTCTGGATCTGGCTCTTGGAGGCCGCACCATCGCCGGTGATCGCCGACTTCACGGCAGTCGGAACGTATTCCGAAACCGGGAGCCCGGCCTGAGCGGCCACCAGCATGGCGACGCCGGAGGCGCGACCCACCGAGATCGCGGTCTGCAGGTTGCGATTGGTGAAAACAGTCTCCAGGGCAACGACATCGGGATGGGTTTCGGCTATCACCTGAGTGAGCCCGGTGAACAGCTCCCCGAGCCGCTCCGACATCGCGGATCCCGGATCGGTCTTCACGACCCCTGCCAGAACGGCCGTCGGAGGGTGACCGTTCTCGACAACGGCATAACCGGTGGTAGAGAGGCCGGGGTCGATGCCCAGAACGAACATATGTTTGGTGAGGTTAGGCCGCCCTTCCCCAGATTCGAAGGCTTGTTCCGAATATGCTCCGGCCCACAAACCAATTGTCGACGGAGCGATCAGCCGGGAAAGAGGACGAACCGATTCCACTCGATGCCTGTCGTGGTCAGAGCGACCATCTCGCCGCCGAACCCAATACCTTCTGCCGGATCAATGTCGAATTGGAAAGCTGCTGTCCCGCTGACGGGTCGCTGCCACCCAACAGGATCGCCATCGTGATACAGAACGACGACAGAAACCTCTTCTGGCAACCCGTGCCACTCTGCGGTGATGACTGACCCTTCCGACGAGGAGGTGATGGAGCCAATCGTGAGTCCCCTCTCGGCGATGAGGTCATCCAGCGAGTTCTCCCAGATCGCCTCGCCCACTTCTTCAGTGCCATAGGTTGTCTCCAGGCGTCCGACCGCTCCGAAGTCGGCGACGATCTGGCCGATCATTCTTCTCAGGTCAAGTGATCCGCTGTGCCAGATGTAGTAAGGATCTCCATGAACGTCGTCTCCTAGATAGATGGCTCGAAGCACTTGGTCCGGATCCAGCTTCTGAAGATCAGATGTGTCCGGGTGGAACGTGAGGTCGGGTCCGAGCTCCTCTGTGGCGAAGTCCGGGTCGGGATGCGGCACTCCTAGGAACTGGTCCGGATCCTCCACAAGTGGTTCTGTCTCGGCTATTGGCACTGACAGCATGGCGATATCCAAGGAGTGAGTCCCGTCTTCCGACGTCGTGACCGATCCCGAGGGGAGGGAAAGAACAAGGACCGCGACCACCAGCACCAAAACGACCGCAGCGGCCACCGACAGCCTCGTGATCAGCTTCCGACTCACCCTTTCCGGCTGATCCAGGAATGCGTCACCCAATTGATATGCGAGACAACGACGGGTCGATGGTGTCGAAAGGTGAAGGCGGGGGCGGCGGCCCCTAGGTTCGGACCAGTTCTCGAAGTCGGGGGTCGAGCGCGCCCGGAGCCGGCGGGTACATCCGACCATCTCGGCGGTGGAATATCGGCTTGCCACCCGGGTCCCACTCGATGCTCCATTCGTGCTCATGGAGGAACCGATGGTGGTACCCGCAGAGCAGGATCAGATTGTCCAAATCGGTGAGCCCTCCATCGGCCCAATGTTTGATGTGGTGGCCATGGACGAAACGTGTGGTCCCACACCCGGGGAACTGGCAGCCGCCATCCCGGGCCCACAGCTGGCGGCGCAGCCATTTCGGAATCTTCCGGGTTCGTCTCCCGACGCCGAGGACAGTGCAGTCGTCGTAGACCGCAGTTTCCACGATGGCGTCACAGGCCAAGCGGCGGGCTGTCTCCGAGGCGATCACCGGTCCCGATTCCAATTCGGCGACCCCACCAGAACCGGTCTCCGTCAGTGCCTCCAAATCGGCGTTCACTGTGAGCATCACCATCGGAGGTTCCGGCCCTTCACCACCCGTCGTGCTGGTGGCGGCTAGCTCAACGAGACCGTCGGCGAGCCGGGTCGGATAATCCTCGAACAGCCCGGTTTCAGGATTGGGACCGATCCGGTCAGCACGGGAGCGGACCGCCTCCTCCAAGATCTTGCCTTCGGCACCGGGAAGATTCCCGCCGAACTTCAACTCGGACTCGTCGAGATTCCACTGCAAACCCAACCGACGCCGCTCCCACACCGACCGTTCGTCATC
>JBIOVB010000101.1:0-12278 GCA_044867525.1 Acidimicrobiia bacterium
TCCAGGGTGCGGGGCACACCGTCGTAGAAGCCGTAACGGAGGGCAAGGATCCGCCCCTCCCGCTCGGGAAGGCGCTCGATGGAGATCCGGAGCGAGTTGGCGACGTCCATCTCCTCGGTCATCTGCACCGGGTCGGCGGCGTCCTCGTCCTCGATGAAGTCACCGAGTTGGGCGCCGTCTTCGCCGATCGGCTGCTCGAGAGAGACGGTGTCGGCCACGCTCAGGGCCAGCTCGACCTTGTCGGCGGTGACCCCGGCCTCCTCGGCGATCTCCTCGGGCCTCGGGTCGCGCCCCAGCTCGGCCTTGAGCGACGCCTGGGCCGCTCGCACCGCGGCGAGGGTGTCGTGGAGGTGGACCGGGATGCGGACCGTGCGCGACTTGTCGGCGATCGCCCTGGTGATCGCCTGACGGATCCACCAGGTCGCATAGGTCGAGAACTTGAAGCCCTTCCGCCAGTCGAACTTCTCGACTGCGCGGATCAGGCCCAGGTTGCCCTCCTGGATCAGGTCGAGGAAATCGATGCCGGAGGTGTTCGCATAGCGACGAGCGTTGGCGACTACGAGACGAAGGTTGGCGGTGAGGAAGTCGTCCTTGGCCTGGGCGCCGCGGCGGGCCAGCCGGCGCAGCTCCATCTCTTCGCGCTTCCCGCTGTACTCGCCCTTCTCCAGCCTCTCGGCGGCCTCTTCCCCGGCCTCGATCTTCTGGGCGAGCTCGACCTCCTGCTCGGCGGTGAGCAGGTCGTACTCACCGATGGCGGTGAGGTATTGAGATACGAGGTCGGTGGTGAGACGGCCGCGCTCATCCGTCAGCTTCGAATGAAGCCGCGGGCGTGGTTTCTCGGTCTTGTCGGTACGCGTTTCAGCGGCAGCCATATAGATCTAAGTCCTCCAAGGGCCCGTTGGGCAGGGATTTCGATGATCCCCGGGCCGACCAACTATGACACAAGTAGGGCGGTTTGTGAACCCCCCTCTTTTCCACACACTTAGACGTGTCAATCTTTGGCGAAGTTCCCGCCATCATCCTGCGCGACGAAATGAAGTAACCGCATCCCAGAAGCGTTCTCGAGGTGTAGGCGGCGGAGGAGCGGTTGCGCCCCGGGCGACCGGAGAGCCGACCGTCATCGTCGCGTAGGAGTGTGATCATCACGTCTCCCAACACAGATGTGAACCCGCTTTTCCCGTTGTGAATTCCCGCCGAACACCCAGGTGAACCCGCGAATCCGCACCCATTCTCCGACCCGGGCTCACGTATCCCCGGCGCCGTCGTCGTCCCACTCGGTACCGAAGAACATCCGGGGGTTGACGGCGAACCTGACCCAACCCCTGGCCTGATCCAGACCCTGCCAGTGATCGGCCAGGAGGTCGATGGCGGCGACGGCCCCGGTTCTCATCTCGAGCCTCCCCCCCGTGATCCGCTCGGCAAGCATGGACCACGTCGGCTCGTGGCCGACCAACATGACTCGCCCCTCGTCGCCGAGGGTCTTTTCGGTCACCGCGAGCACGACGTCTGGCCCGTGCCCGTAGAAGTCGGGCTCGACGAGTATCGGGCACTGCCATCCCCCCGCTCTCGCGGCCTCCTCTGCGGTCGACCTGGCCCGCACCGCCGACGAGGTGATCACGACGTCTGGGATCTCGTCCCACGAGGAGAGCGCCCGGCCTATCACCATCGCGCTGCAGTGGCCCCGGGAGGCCAACGGGCGGTCGTGGTCGGACCCATACGAGGCATCCCAATCAGACTTGGCGTGGCGCATGAGCAAGATGGTCTTCACCGGTCCAGCCTACGAAATCGGCGGAAGTGCGGGCGGGGCCCGCCCTAGCCTGCCTTCGTGCCGGAGCTGCCAACCCTCGCCGTCTTCCTCGGAGCTTGCCTGGCTCTCTTCGTCGTGCCGGGCCCGGCGGTCCTTTACATCGTCACCCGAAGTGTCACCCAGGGCCGGCGGGCAGGCTTGATCTCGGTCCTGGGCATCCATCTCGGGAGCCTGGTTCACATCGCCGCTGCCGTCGCCGGGCTGAGTGCCTTGATCGCCGCCTCAGCCACCGCTTTTGCCGCCATCAAATGGGCTGGGGTTGCCTATCTGATCTATCTGGCGGTGATGGCGTATCGCTCCGCCGGCCAGAAATCCGAGGTGGGCCATGCGGAGCCGATGTCGGAGAGGCGCATCTTCTGGCAGGGGGCGATGGTCAACGTCTTCAACCCGAAGACCGCCCTCTTTTTCCTGGCCTTCGTCCCCCAGTTCGTGGACCCGACTCTGGGCAATCCAACACTGCAACTCGTTGTCCTCGGGGCGGTGTTCGTGATCGCCGGGATGATCAGCGACGGTACCTATGCCATGCTGGCCGGCGCGGCCGGTGTCAGATTCCTACGACGCGAGTCGTGGCGCCATGCCCAGGGTTACCTGGCCGGGACCATCTACCTGGGGCTGGGGATCGCAGCAGCCTTCACCGGCCGATCCAGCGACTAGCCAGCGAGACGAGCCGCCGTGGTGAAGATCCGAGGGTCGGGAAAGTCCTCGCAGTAGTTGTATGGGTAGGCGACGCGTATCACCCCGTCCACCCCGACCACGAATTCTCCAGCCTGCATCCAGGGATCATCCACCAGTGGCCGTCCCAGGGCGCGGCGCGACTCCTGGAAGGAGCGACCGGTGTCCTCGGTGAGATCGCAGAACTCGTCGGGCGCGTCGTACAGCACCTGCTCCCGGGACCAATGGCCGAGCCCGAAGGCGCGGTGCGTGGAGTAATCGGCGTCGGCCAGCATCGGGGCCGGAACCCCGTACTGCGTCTGGTAGCGGAGGACGCGCTCCTCGTCCCCGGGGGCGACGACCACAACCTGGAGCCCGGCATCGACGTACTCCTGGTACTGGCCCTTCAATTGCTCTGCCCTCTCCAGGCCGCACCCGCATCCAAGATGGCGCCAGAGCACGATGAGCGTCGGCTTCTCTGACCAGAAGGTGCTGAGCATCGCCTTCGACCCATCCGTCGCGGTCAGCTCCACGTCGGGCGCCAGGTCCCCACGCCGCAGTGGGTTACCGGGAAGGGTGGGGCCATCCAGCCAATGCTGAAGCCAGCGCCGCTCGGCGTTCTGATAGAGCTCACGGATGTCCACATCGCTCATACCACGAACCTAGCCGGGGCGATTGCATGGGCCATTTCCGGTGCGGGTACGGTCATGACGTGCCCAACCGTCTCGCCGACGCGACCTCGCCATATCTCCTCCAGCACAAGGACAACCCGGTCGATTGGCAGGAGTGGGGGGATGACGCGTTCCAGGAGGCACGGGACCGTGATCAGCCGATCCTTCTCAGCGTCGGCTATTCGGCCTGTCACTGGTGTCACGTCATGGCCCATGAGTCGTTTGAGGACGAGGCCCTGGCCGCCGAGATGAATCGTCTTTTCGTCAACGTCAAGGTCGACCGAGAGGAGCGCCCGGACGTCGACTCGGTGTACATGGAGGCGGTCCAGGCCATGACCGGGCATGGGGGATGGCCGATGACCGTGTGGCTGACCCCGGATGGGCGTCCTTTCTACGCAGGCACGTATTTCCCGCCAGACGATCGTCAGGGCATGCCCTCGTTTCGGAGAGTGATCGACTCGGTGTCAGACGCCTGGATCAACCGCCGCGACGAGGTACTCGAACAGTCGGCGCGTCTCACCGAGGCGATCAGCAGGACGATCCCGGTGACGGAGGATCTGCCATCGGAGGAGGTGTTGGCGGCAGCCCACCGCCAGATCGCAGCTTCGTTCGATCCCATCAATGGTGGCTTTGGCACGGCCCCGAAGTTCCCCCAGCAACCAACACTCGAGTTCCTGCTGCGCACCCACCGCGAGGCTTGGGCAGAGACCGGCCCCGAGATGCTGCGGAGAACTCTCGACGAGATGGCCGACGGCGGCATACATGACCAGCTAGGTGGCGGTTTCGCCAGGTACTCGGTGGACAACCAATGGCTGGTACCGCATTTCGAGAAGATGCTCTACGACAACGCCCAGCTGGCCCGGATCTACCTTTGGGCTGGCATCGAGCTCGACGAGCCCCGGTTTGTGGAAGTTGCTCGTTCCACTCTCGAATACCTGCTCAGAGAGCTCCGGCACCCGGATGGCGGCTTCTACTCGGCGGAGGATGCCGACTCCGAAGGTGTAGAGGGAAAGTTCTACGTGTGGACCATCGACCAATTGGAGGAGGTCCTCGGTGTAGAGGACGCAGCCGAAGCCGCCCGATTCTTCGGAGCCTCCAGGCATGGGAATTTCGAGGGTTCCAACATCCTGTACCGGCCTACCGCCGAGCCTTGGAGTGATCGTATCGAGTCCATTAGAGAGCGCCTCCTCGGGGCAAGGGGGAGCCGTATCCGACCCGGGCTGGATGACAAGGTGGTTACCTCCTGGAACGGCCTTGCTCTCCGTGCCCTGGCCGAAGCGGGTGCCGCGCTAGGAGACGACGGATACCTGAAAACGGCAGTCGCCTGTGGTCGGTTCCTCACCAGTCACCTGATCGTGGACGACCAGGTGATGAGATCCTGGCGCCAGGGTCGGGCCCGCGTGGCCGGCTTCCTCGAGGATTACGCGGCTCTCGCCGTGGGACTGTTCACCCTCTATGCGGCCACCGGTGATGCCACCTGGTACCAGGCGGCGGAGACGCTGGCCATGAGCATCCCCTCCCGGTTCGGCGACCCTTCGGGGGGGCTCTATGACACCGCTGGAGATGCAGAGGCACTCATCAAGCGGCCGAAGGACCCAGTCGACAACCCGCTCCCCTCGGGGAACGCCATGGCCGCCGAGGCGCTCTTCCTCCTCTCGGCCTACACCGGAGCGGACCGCTGGCGTCAATCAGCGGTGGATGTCCTCCGCTCATCCGCCGTGTTGGCAGACCGCTATCCGTCGATGGTTGGCCATCACCTCTCGGTTCTCCACAGCCTGCGCACGGGTCGTGAGCTGGCGGTGGTCGGGCCGAAACCGGCACCATTGACAGCGGTGTACTGGGAGCGATTCAGACCTCAGGTCGTGCTTGCCAGCGCCGATGCCGCCGATGACCGGGTCCCCCTTCTCGAAGAGCGGGGGGCGGGGGGGATCACGCTCGCCTATCTCTGCGAAGGCCACGTCTGCAACCTGCCAACGGACGACCCGAAGGTGCTCCGTGAACAGCTGACGGGCTAGCCAGCAGCGTTCCCCCGCTTCGGCATTATCTTTGCTCCCCATCCGGCTGGAAGGAAGACGTAATGATCCTCGACTTCATCGACGATCTGAACTGGCTCGCCGTCCTGGTGGCGGCCATCGCGTGGTTTGCGTTCAGCGCGGTCTGGTATTCGATTCCACCCTTGAGCAAGGCTTGGATGCAGGCAGCCAGGGTGACGCCCGGCGAGGGCCCGCCCCTGGCGATGATCCTGATCCCCACATTCATCGGGTACTTCGTCACCACAACCGTCATCGCCTTGCTGGCGAATGCGATGGACGCCGACTCCCTTGCCGATGGAGTTGCGCTCGGAGTCTCCCTTGGGATCGGTTTCGGCCTCGTCGGCGCCTTCGTCAACCAGCTGTACGAGCAGAAAGGGCGTTCCTACTGGCTGATCAACGGGATCAACGCCATCATCGCCTATGTGATCGTCTCGGTGATCCTGGCTTTGTGGGATTGACCCCGCTCAAACCGGCTCGCTGACCTCGCTCGGGATCTGGAGTGCCCGGGCGGAGGTGAGCACATAGGCGATCCACAAGGCATCGGCCAACGCTAGGTGGACCAGTTGCATCCAGAACGGCACGCCGAGGGCGATGTTGAGCGCCCCGCTCACCAGCATCCCCCCGACCAATATCGGGATCGACTTGGCCGCCCTGGAGCGTGGACCACCACTCCCCCCCGATATCCACCAGGCGATGGCGGACGCCAACACCGCCAGCACCGGATGGATGATGCGGAGGTCGGTCAGGAAGTTGGATTCGGTGATGGACCCGTACCTGGGGAAGAGGGTATCGGCCAGGGCGGTGACCGCACCGGAGGCGGCGAGGACGATCAAGGCGATCCCACCTGCAAGCACCCACCGGACAGCAACAGCCTTGGCTCTCAATTCGAGGCGGCGCCCGCCGGACAGCCAGAAAGTCGTCAGCGTCAAGGCCGCGAGCAAGAACAGAGTGTTCACCAGGTGGAGCGGAACAGCCACCACTCGCGCCAACGAGGCATCGTCAGCAACCCAGTCGGCGACGACGATCATGGCGCCGATCAGAGCCTCGACGATGATCGCCACCACCGAGAGCGCCGCCCCCACCCGAGCCGGTTCCCCCCGCGGCACTCGCCGCCATACCAGCACGGTTAACACGATCACGAGCAACAGGGCGATCCCGCTGAATGCGCGATGGGTGAACTCGATCGTGGTGGCACCCTCCATCTCGGGGAAGAGGACGCCCTGACAGGTGGGCCAGGACGAGCCACACCCGGCGCCGCTTCCGGTCGCCCGCACCAGGGCGCCGAGGAGAATCACGACGACGTTGAAACCCACGACGAACCAGGCGAAACGGGCGAGACGAGCCACGCAATGAGGTTAGGAGCGACGAGGGCGGGGCCCGTCGGGTGCGATACCCTCGGCTCCCATGGAGATCTATCCCGACGTGGTGGCCACGGTCGGCAACACCCCGCTGATCCGCCTCGCCAGGATTCACCCTGCCGGCAACCTGGTCGCCAAGCTGGAGTCGGCCAACCCCGGCGGCTCGGTGAAGGAGCGGATCGCGATCTCCATGATCGACGCCGCCGAGAAGGCCGGCCTGCTCCGGCCGGGAGGCACGATCGTGGAGCCGACCTCGGGCAACACCGGGGTGGGGTTGGCGATGATCGGGGCGGTGCGCGGTTACCGGGTGATATGCACCGTGCCCGACAAGGTCTCCAAAGAGAAGCAAGACCTGCTCAGGGCGTACGGAGTGGAGGTGATAGTGACCCCCACCGACCTGCTCCCCGAGCACCCCGACTCCTACTACGGAGTGGCCAGGCGCTTGGTATCTGAGATCGACGGCGCGTTCCACCCCGACCAATACTCGAATCCGGCCAATCCCCAAGCCCACTACCTGACCACGGGCCCCGAAATCTGGGAGCAGACGGATGGCACCGTCGACGTGGTCGTGATCGGGGTCGGCACCGGGGGCACAATCTCCGGGGTCAGTCGCTACCTGAAGGAACGCAAGCCTTCCGTCGTCATCGTCGGGGCCGATCCCCATGGATCGATCTACACCGCCGCCACTACCTCCCAGGTTCACCAGTACGCGGTGGAGGGGGTTGGCGAGGATTTCTATCCCGCGACCGTAGACCTCGACCTGATCGACCGTTGGATCCGGGTCGACGACGCCGATTCCTTCGCCATGACCCGGCGACTGGCGCGCGAGGAGGGGATCTTGGTGGGGGGCTCGTGCGGGATGGCCGCCCATGCCGCCCTCCAGGTCGCCGTCGAAGACACCGACCGCATGGTCGTGGTCCTCCTCCCCGACTCGGGGCGTGGCTATCTCTCCAAGGTCTTCAACGACGAGTGGATGTCCGAGAACGGCTTCGAGACGTGAGGAAGCCCCCGGGTGACCGGGGGCTTCGCTCGTAGAAGATCAGCTTTGGCTTTGCTTCGGCGAGACCGCCGCCACGAATGGACTAGGTCCGTGGTATCCAGAGCCGGGTGGTCCGAGTGTGGAGTCGCCACCTGTCGCGAAGGACGAGCGGCGCACGCGGTCAGCGCCGCTCAGCGCTCGACCACCTCCAGAGTCCAAAGACTTTCAAACAACCTAGGACCACCTCCTTTCTCTGGTGGCGCCAGTCTGGCATGGTCCGACGGTTGGATGCCAGTTTTTTCTCAGCCTCGGAAGACGTCGGGTGGGATCGGGTCCTGCTGGCGGCGTCGGGCGTTCAGCCCCGACAGGTACTGCTTGGGGAAATCGAAATCCGCGTAGCCGAGATCAATTGCGGCGTTGAGGGTCCAATAGGGATCGACGAGGTGTGGTCTCGCCAGGACGCAGAGATCCGCCCTCCCCGACACCAGGATGTTGTGCACGTCGTCGATGCTGGATACTGCGCCGACCGTCATGGTCGGGATCCCCACCTCGTGGCGGATCCGATCGCTGTAGGGCGTCTGGTAGAGACGGCCGTAGTCGGGGTCGGCGTCGATCGAGGTCTGTCCCGTGGAGACGTCGATGATGTCACACCCCAGCATCTTCAGCTGGGCAGCCAGGGCCACCGCATCATCACCATCGAACCCGCCAGGGACCCAATCGGTGGCTGAGATTCGCACGGAGATCGGCTTGGAAGCGGGCCAGGCCGCGCGAACGGCGGCGAAGACCTCGAGGGGAAACCGCATCCGGTTCTCGAGGGAGCCACCGTATTCGTCCCCACGTTGGTTGGACAGTGGGGTCAGGAAGCTGGAGACCAGGTAGCCATGGGCAAAATGGAGCTCGAGTAGGTCGAAGCCTGCAGCCTCGCCCCGCCTCGCCGCCGCCACGTGCTGGTCGATGACCATCTCCATGTCGGCCCGATTCATTTCCTTCGGGATCTGGCTGTCCGGCCGGTAGGGAATCGGCGAGGGGGCGATCAGGTCCCAATTCCCCGATTCCAGGGGCTCGGTGTCACCCTCCCACATCAGCTTCGTCGAGCCCTTGCGGCCCGAGTGGCCGATTTGCAGGCCGATCCTGGAATTGGTGTGCCCGTGAACGAAGTCGACCACCCCCGCCCATGCTGCTTCCTGCTCGTCGGTCCAGATCCCCGTGCAGCCGGGGCTGATTCGCCCCTCCGCAGAGACGCAGGTCATCTCGGTCATCACCAAACCCGCCCCTCCGACGGCCCGGGCCCCGAGATGGACCAGATGCCACTCGTTTGGCTTCCCGTCTACCGCTGTGTACTGATCCATGGGCGAGACGACGATGCGATTTGGCAGCACCAGCTCACGAAGCCGAAAGGGATGGAACATGGGGGGAACGCCGGGCGTGACGGGCTCTGGTGCCCCGTGATCGGCACCGGCGTACCAGACGTCGACCTGCTTCATGTAGCCCGCGTCACGCAGCCGCAGATTGTCGTAGGTGACTCGCTGGCTACGGGTCAGCATGCTGAAGACGAACTGTTCCGGATCGAGGCCCCGATAACGGTCGGCGCCCTCGAACCACTCGAGGCTGGCGCGGGCCGCTCGCTGCAGGCTCAGCACCTCAGGGCGCCTCGACCTCTCATACGCGGCCAGGGCGTCATGGAGCGGTGCTCCCGCGACCACTGCCCCGGCCAGGGCGATGGCGTCCTCCATGGCCAGCTTGGTCCCCGAGCCCACCGAGAAATGCGCGGTGTGAGCGGCATCGCCGATGAGAACCACGTTCTCGTGATGCCACAAACGGCTGGTCACCGTCGGAAAGCGAAGCCATTTCGAGTTGTTCCCCAGGAGCCGACGGCCGTCGAGGTGTTTCGCGAAGAGCTCGGAGCACCGGTCGATCGCCAGCTCATCGCTGAATCCCGGCGGGAGAGCCTCCCCATCGGTGGCGTCGAGCCCGAGGGCAGACCAGGTCTCGGGTGAGGTCTCGACGATGAACGTGCTCCCCTCGTCGCTGTAGGGATAGACGTGGGCCCAGACCATCCCATGGTCCGTGTCGAGGAAGATGAAGTTGAACTCGGGAAAGACCTTGTCTGTGCCGAACCACGCATATCGGTTTCGCCTCTCGTCGACACTGGGCTCGAGCTCGGCCGAGAGCTCCCTGCGCACCATCGAGTTGGCACCGTCCGCCCCCACGATCAGATCGGCATCGCCAAGGGTGGCGAGACCGGGTATGTCGACTCCGAACTCCAGCACGGCCCCAAGATCCCCGGCTCTCTCGGTGAGGGTTTCGAGCAGGCGCCTCCTGGAGATCGCCGAGAACCCGTGACCTCCGGATAGGAAGTCGCCACCGTCGGGATGGTGGACCCGGATGTCGCCCCAATGGCGAAAACCCCGTGCCAGCTGCTCGAAGCTCTCGAGATCGGCGGCCTCGAAGTTGTCCAGGGTCTCGTCACTGAAGACCACTCCGAAGCCGTAGGCATCCCCGGGTTGGTTCCGCTCCAGGACCCGCACCCGGTGTCCCGCGCCCTGATTGCGGAGCATGATCGCCAGATAGAGCCCGGCGGGGCCCCCACCGACGATCGTGACCTTCAGCGGCCCACCGCTCATCTCAGCCCCATCGGCCGAACGTTAGGAGGATGCCGCCTCGACCGGCCTTCGATGGCCGGCGAGGCCGGCTAGAGCCTCAGCGTGGAGAAGAAATCATCCCACCACGAGCCCAGCGCGTCGATGGTGCTGGAAAACGCCCAGAGCAGGATGATGACCAGGGCAACCAGGAGCACGACGGTGGCCAGGTTCCGGACCCGGTAGAGCTGGCGCTGGGAGGCATCCTCCATGTAGGAAGGCTCGACCATCGGCGGAGTGGCTGGGGACAGGAGGTAGGGCTCCGGAGGCTCGACGAATGCTGGAGTGGGAGTGGGCGAAGCCATGTTTGAAGTTACCGGTACTTTCCACAACGTTTCGTCGCGTGCCGTTGGTTCCCCGGCTGGAGCCAACTCTTCCTTGGACGCTTGGGGGACCGGCGTCGGTTCCTGTTCGATCTCCGTGGGCAGGGCGAGCGGTGGCTCCGAGACGTCATCGAGATCGAGCTCGAACACCGGGTAGTCGTCGACATCGACCGAGCCGACCTTTCGCTCTTCGGAGACCTGGGCCTCGGGCGCGGGCATCGTGGCGGGGCGGGACTCGGCGCTGAGGCTTGCAAGAGCCTGCTCGACAGTCGGGCTTGACTCCTGGACCGGCATCTCGAGGCCGGCTTTCTCGAAGAGTGAGCGCCGATCGATGTCGAGGACTGCGGCGAGGGCCGCTATCACCGCCCCGTCGTTGGGGACAGAGGTGTCCCTCTCCCAGCTTCGAATGGTCGTCGCCGAGCGCCCGACCAGCTCGGCGAGCTTCGCCTGGCTCATGCCGAGCTTGTTGCGGCGATAGCGAATCGTCCGTCCGAATGATCGTTCAGGCATCTCTAGGTTCGATGGTACAAGTGGTCGCCGGCTGCGCCCGCGGCTCTTTACCCGTGATCCGGGCACTACATCCCAGCCGCAGGTGACTTTCGGCCCTCAATCACCCTCCCGTTCTCGGTAGGTTCTCGGTAAAGGAGCGAAAGGACCCCTCGGTATGCGTGACGTCGAGCGGCACCTTCCGGTCGAGGTCAAGCAGGCTCCGCCGGCCGAAACCGTATGAACGGGGCCGTGTCCACGTAGTAGCC
This sequence comes from Acidimicrobiia bacterium, assembly GCA_044867525.1. Lineage (GTDB taxonomy): Bacteria > Actinomycetota > Acidimicrobiia > Spongiisociales > ZC4RG35 > JALYNX01. The sequence goes on from JBIOVB010000101.1 coordinate 11,217, forward strand.
GAGATTGGCCGTCGCCTTCGCCGGCTCCACGCCCCAGCTCTCCGTGAGGGCCCGGAGAAGGATTGCGGACCGGCGCCCGGGATCGGGCTCCGACTCTCCGAGCATCGGCACTTCGGCGTCCAACCCCCGCTTCAGGTGGAGGGTGAATCGGGGATTGGCCTTGATGTTGGCCTCCCAATCACGCTTGAAGCCGGGGCGCCCGGTCAGGTAGTAGTCACCGTCGAACTGGTGGAAGTAGATCTCGACCCGCCTCGGCAGGCCGGTCTTCCGACCGATGGTGACGATGTCGGCGATCCCACCCCGGTCGAGAGCCGCCTTGACGTCTTCTTCCATGACCTCGGCAACCTCCGTCGACATGGCGATCTTCCCGAACCGGTAACTTGTGACGATGGGCCAGAGAATCGAGGTGTCTGCCTCGGCGATCGGAACAGTTGCGCTCTTCAGCACCGATCGCTCGCTAACGGGCCAGGATGGGGTCGAGTTCTCCCCGGGGCTCATCGCCAGCGAGGAGCCGCCGGCAGAGCTGGCCCGTCGCCTCATCGCCGAGGACGACGGAATCGATCACGTTTACGTGCTTTCCAACACGGTCACGGTGCGGCGGGGATCGGAGTGGGACGAGGACTCGCTGGCAGACGCAACCGACGTGATCAGTGGGCTCTTCATCCACTATCCGCCCGCCGACAGCTTCGTCTCCAGCGAGCAGGACGAGGCGCTCCGCACCCAGCATTACAACGCGACCTTGAGCGAGATTCGGGTGCACAATGAAGACCTCTGGGTGATGTGGGTCCGCCCCGACGAGCCGGTCGACCCCTTCCAACCAGGCCAGTACACGACATTGGCACTGGGCTATTGGGAGCCACGCTCCGACGAGGCCGTCGAGGACCTCCCACCCGGCCAGCGGGCCAAACTCGCACGCCGCTCGTATTCGGTCTCGAGCTCGATCGTCGACGGGGATGGCAACCTGCTCGAGCCCCGCTGGGACAGCGTCGAGTTCTACATCGTCAAGGTGCGACCCGGTGAGGAAGAGATCCCGGCTCTGACCCCTCGCATCTTCACCAAGGG
>JBIOVB010000102.1:0-8141 GCA_044867525.1 Acidimicrobiia bacterium
GGGCATCGGTAAGTCGCGGCTGCTCGCAGACTTCATCGAGCAGGCGAGGCTGATGGGGACCACGGTGATCACCACCTCGGCCGAGGAGATCGAACACGCCACCGCCTTCTTCGCGTGGCGGTCGATCATCCGTCAGTTGTTCGGAGGGGACGACTTGGAGGCCGAGCGACGTCTCCTCGACTTCGTCGCCACCGACCCGTGGCGCGCCGACCGCATCGGCCTGCTCGAGTCGATCATCGCCACCCCGGTCGAGGACACCTACCTGACGGCGGGCATGGAGCCCGGGCTGCGGATGGAGAACACCCAGCAACTCCTGACCGCCATTGTCCGTGACGCCCCCCGCTCCGCAGCCCTGGTCCTGGTTCTCGACGACGGGCACTGGATGGACTCGTCGTCGTGGGCTATGGCGGAGCGCGCCGGTCGGGAGATCAGGTCGCTGATGATCGTGATCGGAACCAGGCCATTCAGCGAGAACGCCGGGAGCCCGCCCCCGGACGAGTACCAGCCGCTCCTCGAGGAGGAGGACACCACCCATGTCCTGCTCTCCGAGCTCGAGCCCACGGAGGCCCTGGAGCTGGTCGAGTACTCGCTTGGGGTGAAGAGCCTGCCGGGCCCGGTCACCGAGTTGATCATCGAACAGGCCGGTGGCCACCCCTACTTCAGCGAGGAGATCGGATTCGCCCTCCGTGATGCCGGCCTGCTCATCGTGGAGGACGGAGAGAGCCGCCTCGCCCCTGAGGTACACGACCTCAGCGAGATCGACTTTCCCCAAAGCGTCCAGGACGTGATAACCGGGCGGTTCGACCGGCTGGCGGTGCCGGAGCAGTCGACGTTGAAGGTGGCCAGTGTCATCGGCCGGGAGTTCGACGTGGAGACCCTGGCTCACATCTACCCGGGGTCGATCACCCCCGAGCAGGTCCGGGTGACGCTGCAGGGTCTGGTGCCACTCGACCTGATCCAACCGGTTGTGGGCACCAGCAACCGATTCCGATTCCGCCATGCCATAACCCGTGACATCGCCTACGGGCTTCTCCTCTACTCGCAGCGTCAACAGCTCCACGGCGCCGTAGCGCGGTGGATGGAGACGAGCTACGCCGACGATCCCGAGCAGGTCCTCGCCGCCCTCGCCTACCACAGCCGCAACAGCCTCTCATCCGGCTCTGATGGTGAGGAGGTCGACCGCGCCCTCGACTACATGGGGAGGGCGGGGCGCCGGTCACTGCGCAGCTTCGCCCACCGGGAGGCGATCGGCTTTCTCACCGACGCCCTGCTAATCGCCTCCGGGGAGAACAAGCTGGGCGACCTGGCCGGAGTCAAGCCCGGCACGCCGGTCCCAGATCGGGTGCGGGCACGCTGGGAACAGGATCTGGCCGAGGCACATCTCGGCATGGGGCGGGTCGACCAGAGCGCCCTCCATTTCGAGCGAGCCCTCCAGCTCCACGGCTATCCGATGGGTCAGGGAAAGGTCGGGGTGGGCGCCCGCCTCCTCGCGGCGGCGGCGTTTCAGACCGGGCACCGGCTCACCCGGTTCCAGGGTCGAGAGCCGAACGCCGAGAGACGGGAGGACTTGATCGAAGCGGCCACCGCGTACGAGCGGCTGATGAAGATCTACTACTACGCCAACGACCCCGGATCGCTCCTCACCGCCGCCATCTCCGGGCTCAACCTCGCCGAGAAGGCCGGGACCTCGCCGGTGCTGGCCCGGATCTACGCCAACATGAGCATCGTCGCCGGCATCGTCCCCCTCCACGGGCTGGCCCGCACCTACCAAAGACGGAGCCGGGAGGTCGCCGACGATGTCGATCGGATGCCGGAGCACGCCTGGGTTCGGCTCGCCACCAGCGTCTACGGAGTCGGTGTCGGGGAATGGGATGTTGTCGAGCCCGAGCTCCGGGAGTCATACGACCTCTACAAGCGTCTCAGCGACTTCCGCCAGCTCGCGGAGAATCTGGGCACCACCGGCCAGATGATGACTGCCCAGGGCCGGTTCGATGAGGTGCATTCCCTCGGCGAGGAATTGCGCGATCTGGGGGCGTGGCGCGACGACGCCCAGGCCGAGATGTGGGGCTGGCTCTACCAGGGAACCTCCCTGCTCCGCCAAGGCGACCTCCAGGAGGCCATCGCCAGATTCCGCAATGGCGAGCGGCTCCTCCACGCCGGAGTGGGGGGGGCCAATGTCGGGTGGCTGTATGGCCTGATGGCCGAGACCTACTGGCGGCTCAACGACAACGACCGGGCCCGGGCATCGGCGGCATCGGCGGGCGAATCGCTGTACACCGAACGGCCCGGCGTGGTCTTCGCCCTCGACGGGTTCACCGGTGCCGCCGAGGCCATGTTCGGGTTGTGGGCCAGCGGAAGATCACGAAGCTCCACTGCGAACAAGGCCGCAGCCGAGCGCGGCGTGAAGAAGCTCATGGGATACAGCAAGGTGTTCCCGATCGGGCGGCCCGCCGCCCTCCGCTACTCGGGGCGTCTCAAGGAGCAGACCGGTGACGAGCCCGCTGCCAGATCGGAGTGGGTCAAGGCGCTCGAAGCTGCCCGAAGTCTGAAGATGCCCTTCGAGGAGGCCATGACCTCCATGAACCTGGGTCGGCTGGACAAGGACCAAGCGCTGCTCGAGCACGCCCGAGGCCTATTCGAGGGCATGGGTGCCCGGCATTTCGTCGACCTGACCAGTCAGGCCCTGCGCGAGCACTAGGAGCGGGTCAGAGCCCGGCGCGCCGTTGTGGTGAGACGGCCACCTCGGCTCACGAACTTGGTGAGCCTCCGTGCAAGAGGCGACGGCCCCTTCCAGGGCAGCCCTCGCTGGTAGCGATATTGATCTTCGAGCCGGAAGACGAAGGCGAAGGCAGGCTCGGTCACGTTCCACAGCCGGCACAGCGAGGCACGGTGGCCCGAGTGCTGGATGATCCCGTTCACCGCCCGCCTCGCTGCCTCGTTCGCCGCCTCCATCGTGGCCACGGAGGTGAAGGTACGCACGTAGTCGGAGGCGAGGAAGAAGTTGGAGATCTGGGTGAAGGCCTGGGGCCGGAGCCGCCAGGTGTTGAGATAGGCGACGAACAATGGCTCGGCGTTCTCGCTCATCGGGACGTCCGCGTCGTGAATGAGCCCGGGCTCGAGAGTGGCCACGAACTGCTCCCGGGTGATATCGGGATCGAGGAACCAGCAGTACAACATGTCGTCGGTGAGCGGTTGCTCGTCGAGGGAGTGCGATCGCTTCAGCTCCTCCCAGACCTCGGTCTTGATCTCATCGGCGGTGCAGTACTTGGCCGCCTTGGTGACGGTGGTCCCCGGCTCGTGCCAATTGGAGATGTCGACCGAGATCACCCCCTTGACGCTCCCGTCACCGAACTTGGCGAGGTCGTAGTCGGCCCAGAACTGCTGTTGGGAGATCGAGGTCAACGCCCAAGGGGAGTCGAGGTAGATGGTGTGGCCATGGGCAAGGGGGATGTCCTCCTTGAGGAAGAACTGGATGCCGTTCATCCACTCGACATAGGAGTTCCCGATGGTCTTGATCCCCTCCAGGGAGGTGTCGGCGTCGAGGAGGCCGTCGTCGAGGAGCATGGCCAGCTTCTCCGCGGGGAGGGCGGCGATGTAATAGTCGGCATCGTCGATCAGATACGTGTTCCCCGCGGAATCCGACATGTGGACCGACGCGATGTCGCCTCCGGGGCGTCCCTTGTGGGGTGTGCACACGATGCGGTCGATGTGCCGGTCGAATTGATACTCGACCCCGGACTTCTGCAGATAGGCGAGCCAAGGGTGGAGCCAGGCCTCGTTGGTCGGCCCGTTGAGGACCCGATCGGTGCTCGGCCCCGGGGTGATCATGTCGAGGATGAGGGCGAGGCCGATGTCTCCTTCGACGTGGGCGTTGGCGAGATGGGCGTTGGCCGCGACCAGGGAGCGTGTCAGGCCTTCGGCGAGGAACTTCTGGTAGCCCTGCGACTTGTTGTCGGCGTCGACGAACTCCCACCAGCCCATCGTCTCGTAGAGCTCCTCCCGTCTGGCGTCACAGCTGGAATAGACCTGCCACAGCTTGTCCACGAAGAAGTCGACCTCGCCCTCCTCGAGACCCATCTCGGCAGGAAGGTCGGCCAGCAGGTCTTGGATGATCTTGATCAGGTCGGCTTCGTCCTGGGGGAACCGGGCGGGGAGCTCGATCGAGTCCTTCCCGTACAGTGCGATCTGGACCCTCGTGGTGTCGACCAGGTTGTCGGTCACGTACCCGTCCCCAACCGGGATCCGCTTCATGGTGTCGGTGACGTGCTTGTAGAAGCGAGGGAAGAAGCGAAAACCGTGCTCCCCCGGCAGATAGCCGGCCTCGCCCTTCACATCGGGACACGAAGGGTTGGATCCACCAATCGGGACCGGGATGCTGCGCGCCTTGCCCCCACAGAGCTCGTTCTGCTTCTCGAAGACCGCCACCCGAAAGCCGCGCTCGATCAGCTCGTGCGCGGCGCTCATCCCGGCGACCCCGCCACCGAGGACCGCCACTTTGGGACCGTCGCCCTTGGGGAATGGTGTCAGTTTGGTCGGTTCGATAACAGCCTCCTGATTGGGAGCCGAACCTACCTACCCCCGGGCCTGGCGGCGGTCAACCAGCCTGGTCAGCGCCCCGAAATTTGGCGCCCAGCCGACACCAAACACCTTCCCGGCGAGGATCGGGCCATCGGGGTTCCAGTAGGTGCTCTGCATTCGGCCGATGGTCGGCATCCGAAAATCGTAAGGCACGAAGTTGGCGACTTCCCCGTGCCACGTCCTCTCCTCCTGGGGTTTGCGCAGCTCTTGGACGATGGCGATGACCCCGATGACCGCGAGGGCGAGTCTCCACAGGTCCCTGATATTGGGCATGTTCCGATCACGGTCCATCGACCGGAACGCTACCCCCGCCCCACCGCTCCTCCGTCCGGTCGGAGATCGGGACTCGATGAATCCCGCTTGACCGCAACCATTCGCTCGACGACTCCAGCTCGAAGCCGACCATGGTCCACGATCTCGTATTCCGTCGCCATGACATGTTGGGCTGGTCGTCGCGTCATGTACTCGCCCTTGGTGTGTCGCGGGATGAGCTCGTACAACCACTGCAGCCAATAGAGCGGTGGGAAGGTGCTGCGGACATGGTCCACCAGGATGAGCCGGCCACCCGGCTTGAGGACCCGTCCCATCTCCCTGACCACACGGGCATCGTCGGGAACGCTGCACAGGGCGTAGGTGCAAACCACGGTGTCGAACAATTCATCGGGGAAGGGCAAGTCCTGAGCGTCTCCCTCGAGCAGCTCCAGGCCACGACCCTCCTGTTGGGCCCGGATCCGGGCCAAGGCGAGCATCTCGGGGCTCAGGTCGAGCCCGGTCAGATTCAGGCCGGTCGGATAGTGGGGAAGATTGAGACCGGTGCCGATGCCAACCTCGAGCGTGGCTCCGATCGCCCGTGAGCATGCCCAGCCCCGGTGCTCCGTACCGGTGATCCACCTCTCGAAGAAGTCCATCTCCTCGTCATAACCGGGAGCCTCCTTGGCATACGTGCGACGCTTGCGCTCGTTTTCATTCGCGCCCTTGGCTGATGACTGCAGAAGGGCTTTACCGTCGCGCTCTCTGGCCACGCAACTCCTTTCTCCCTACCTGCCTCCTGGAAACGATGTGCTCGACGATGTGCTCTGCGTCCCGCCCCACCCCGCCCAACAGTGCCGAGCTCAACGAGTAGAGGAAGGGAAGCCCGATGAAGTACAGACCGGAACCGGACTCGACTACTCCCCGATCGTGGATCGGGAGGCCGTGATGGGTCGCTATCGGTAGGTCGATCCAGTCGTAGTTCGGGGCGAAGCCGGTGCACCAGAGGACATTGGAGACGTCGAGAACCCTTCCGTCCTCGAGCACGGGACGCCCATTGCTCACCCCGACGGTCCTGGGTACCCGTTCGACCCCGGCAGCAACGATCTCCTTTCGACGCACCCGTCCCAGAGGGATGCCCCGGGGAGGATCGAGAAAATGGTCGCGGAGCTTTCGCCCCGGCGGCGTCCTTACCGTCAACCGTGTCGCAGCCTGCCAGATGATCGGAGTCAACAGCCGGTCGGGAATGCTCCCGGCGCGGGTGGGCTCTTGTCCGGTGTCCGGGCCGGAGAGCCAAACTCGGTGATCACCGGCAATCTCTATGGCAATCTCGGCACCCGAGTTGCCGGCGCCGACGACGAGTACCCCACCTTCACTTAGCTGGCCGCGATTTCGGTACTCGTTTGACCGGAGCTGGACGGTCTCGTTGTCGAGCTGGGACGAGAACGACGGAATGCGCTGGTCCTGATAGGCACCGGTCGCCACCACGACGCTCTCTGCGTAGAGATGGTCATCGCCGACATCGACCCGAAACCCCCCGTTGTGGTCGGACAGGCGGCCCACCTCGACCCCGGTTCGGACCGGAAGGCTGAACCGTTTGGCGTACGCCTCCAGGTAGTCCCCGGTCTCATCCTTGGTGGGGTAGGCAGATCGGGGGCCGGGAAAGGGCATGCCCGGCAGTCCGCTGTACGCAGCGGGGGTGAACAACCGAAGTGAGTCCCACCTCTTCCGCCAGACATCGCCTATTCGGGCGTTCTCGTCCAGGATCAGGAAGGGCAGGTCATGTCGCTGAAGGTGATAGCCGACGGCCAGACCCGCCTGCCCGCCACCGATGACGACTGTGTGGATTTGGTCACTCATCTCGGTCTTGGGACCAAGGTATGAGGATCGGCGATTGTCGCCTATCGGGAATTCTCCCAGGTAGCGAGACCGTGCTGCATGGCGAACAGGGTGGCACCTGCCCGGGTCGAGACGCCCATCTTGCGGTAGGCGCTTTGGATGTGGAAGTCGACGGTCTTGTGCGAGATCCCGAGGACGTGAGCGATCTGCTTGGTCTGTAGGCCGCGTGCGAGGAGCCCGACCACCTGGACCTCACGCTCGGTCAAGCCCGCGGGCCGGGGCACGGCAGGAGTCCGGTGCCCGCCGCCCTCCAACACGGCGGCCACCGATTCCGGATCGAGCCGCCCCGCTTTGGCTTCCTCGGCGAGGATCTCGGCGGCCGCCCCTCGTGAAAGGGCAGCGCGGTGCGGCCTGGGCTCGGTCATGGCTTGATAGGCGTCGGCTGTGGCAAGGAGGCGGGCGGATCGCGGGAGGGTGGATGCCCCGACCCCCCGGTGGTAGCCCGTCCCGTCGACGCGCTCATGGTGAAACCCGGCCGTGGGGACCAGTTCGGAGAGGAAGGGGGACTGGGCGAGGATCCGTTCGGTGTGGTAGGCGTGCAACCGCACTCGCTCCCAATCGTCCAGTGTCAACGAGCCTCTCTTGCCCCAAATCCGGACTGGGACCGCAGCCCGTCCCAGGTCGTGCACCAGCGCCGCCCGATGAAGGGCCACGGTGTCTGCGGGATCGAGCGGGAGAAGCTTGGCTGCGGCCAGGCTCGTTGCCGCAACCCCTGAGGAGTGCCCGGCGAATTCAGGGATGGCCATGTCGGCGAAGTGGCCCATCGCGGCCAACGCCCGTTCGATCGCATCACCGTCGAGCGTGGACCATGGTTTGGGCTCGCAGTCCAGGGTGAGGTCCCAGAGTGTGAGCTCCGAATCGAAGTCGAGGATGCCCGCCGCCGCATGGGCAAAGGTCTCGGCAACGATCGGGTCGAAGGCAGCCGCCGCCCGCTGACCGATCACGTCGGCAACGAACTCCGGGTCGCCCTGCATGAGCTGGAACGCGGCGTCGCGGGCCACATGGGCGATCCGAACCGCGAATGGGATCTCACGTCCCGCGACCCCACCCGGCCAGCCCTTGCCATCCCATCGCGCCGACTCGAACGCAAAGAGATTCGAGATGGGAGTGCCCAGACCGAGCTCCTCGGCCAGCATCCGGGCTACCTCGCAGGTGGCATCGACCACACCGGCAAACCCGACCGCCAACGCCGGAAGGTGGTGAGCAAGGCGCCAGGCACGAAGATGGGGCGGGTTGGTCGGGGGTGCGACCGCAAGCATCATGCCTCGGAGCATCTGGGGCCTGGTTCCAAACCGGAAGGGGGTGGCATAAGTCGTCAGCGCGGCATCGCCCCCAAACACCTCCCAGCCCACGTCGGCAGGGGCATTGCATCCGACGTAGAAGAGAAGGCTGAGGTAGTACGCCTGTGATGCGAC
>JBIOVB010000103.1:0-3275 GCA_044867525.1 Acidimicrobiia bacterium
GCCGACGGCGACAGGGTCGTCCCGATCGGTGATCTGGGACCAAAACGGGTACATCATGTCGTAGGTGGTGCGGCCGAGGAGGATCTCGTCGGCCCGGCGGAAGATGTCGGTGATCAGGCGACCGAAATCGTCGTCCACGAATGGCACCAGCCAACCTCCGAGCGCGAAGCCGTTGCTCCGATCCTCGTCGGGCCCACCGGGCCCCTGCATGACCCCATCGAGAGTGGTGAATGTGGTGACGGTCAGCCTCATGTCTGCTCCTTTCCTGTGACACCCCGACTCCTGCTGTCACTACTTCTACGAACGGGAGGCCCCACATTCGACACCCCGGTCGCGAGGACCGCACAAGCCGAACCGATCAGTGCGATGGGGCGGTCACAGGTATCCGCGGTGCTCCAGCCAGCGCACCCCGAAGAACCCTTCCAGGGCGGGCAGGTAGAAGGTGATGACGCGGTACACCGCCGTCGCGGCGAATGCCACAGAGTCGTCGGCACCCAATGTCACCAGGAGCGCGGACATCGTCGCCTCGGCGACGCCGACGCCACCCGGAATGGGCATGAATCCGGCCAGGAGGCTGGTGCCGGCGGCGACGAACAGGGCCGATCCGTAGCTCAGATCAGCGCCGACAGCCTGCAGGATCAGCCACAGGGTGATGCCGAGGACGTTCCAATAGACGAAGTTGCTCCCCAACAGCCCCATGGCCCGTGACGGCTGTCGGAGCACGACGATCAGAGCGTGCCACGCCTCGGTGATCACGGGCACGATCCGCTCCCGAAGCCTCTTGATGCGGAGGACGGCAACCACCACCACCACGGCGATGAGGGCCACAAAGCCGAGCACCAGCAACCAGGGCACGTTCGATGCGTCGATGTCGAGCCCGAGGTTGATATCTCCAACCAGCAAGATGAGGAGGAGGAGCGCCGCTTGAACGAGAAACCCGGTGAAGCCGTCGATCGATCCCTGCACGATCGCGGCCGTCACCGAAAGGCCGAACTTGTGCAAGAAGGCGGTGTTCATCGCCACCCGCCCTGCCGCGCTGGGGATGGCGAGGCTTATGAACTGGCTCGCAGGCTGCAGTACCAGCACCGGCCAGAAGGGAAGCTTCACCGACACCGCGAAGATGGTGGCCGTAGCCAGCGGGAAGAACTGGGTGTGCCCGAATACCAGCGCCCCGACCAGCATTGGCCAGTTCGCGGTCTGGAGGACGTCCCAGATCTCGGCATAGTCGACACTGGTGAACAGCGGGATCAGCGCCGACGCGATCAGCAAGATCAGGGCGCCCATGACCAGGCTTCGCACCGTGACCCGACGCAGCTTCACCGGCTCCGGCAAGTCGGCACCGGTCGTCTCGGCGAGTGAGGAGGTCAATGTGGAGATGGTGTCCTTGGGCTTGTCCACGAGACGTCGTGTGGCCGGGCTCAGCGCGGGGACCTGGACGTAAGGCAGGACGGCGACAAGCCGTTCCCGGCCCAGCCCCTCCATTGCGGTCCGCACAGCCCGGTTCTCTCCGACCATGACGGCGAGAGAGAAGAGGAGCTCGATCACATCGCTCGCCTGGTCGGCCTCCTCCGGGGTGAGGGATCCGAGAGCCATGTCGGTGATGGAGACTCCCCCCGGGCCGGCCTGAAGGGCCGAGGCGTCCAGCGAGCCGTGGCTCAATGACTCCTTGTGCATGGTTGCAACCTGAGACCAGGCATCGATCAGCATGCCGTCGGTGATCGCCGCAGGATCCAGCTCCGAGAATGCGGGTCCCGTGGGCCGGTATGAGATCAATGCAAGCTCGGAGGTGGCACTTCCCACGGCTGCCAGCTCGGGCACCCTCACCCCAGCTCGGCCGGCCATCAGGGACATCAGGGCCTCGTGCTCGACCGCCTGAAGCCGCGTATAGCTGACGGCTCGACGGGTCTCGCGGTACCAGAGCGTGTGCCAGAGCTTGGCGGCCAGTTGCGAGTCGAAGGCGTCGCGCCCGTGCACCTTGATTTCGACCTGGTCCCCAACCTCGTCCTGGCCCGTGAAGCGGATCACGCCCCACGTCTGGTACGGGGCCATTTCGAGCGATCGAATGGGCACCCCGAGACTTGCCATCGCTGCGGTCACCATGTCCGGGTCCGGGTATCCCCTGGGTGATCCCTCGATCCAGAGGAGGGCCCCGGCACACAACAGGCCGACTCCGAAGGAGCCGATCGTCTGTGACGGGGTGGCGTAATTGAGCCCGACCGAAGCGATCGCACTCGTGGCGATCGCCAGCCAGCCGAGCCGGCGCAGCGGCCGGGTGACATGGGGACCGACCACCAGAAGGACCGCGGTCACCAGGGCAACTCGGAGCACCGGGAACCTGGGCACAGGGTCGTCGAGACCCAGCTCAGGCAGGACGTACGGCCACGCCCCGTTGATGATCAACGAGAGCAGCGCCGCGAATGTGGTGGCAACCAGCGCCACGATGGCGAGGTCGCGGAGAGCGGGCCGTCGTTGCTTCCCTCCGATGATGAGCGCCCCGAGAACGACCAGCAGATAGAGGAGACTGAGTGCGTAACCGATCTCGAGAAGCCCGTTCACCCAGGCCGGGCCGGCCTGCACGAGGTCGGCAAACGCCTGGTCCCAGGCCGCCGAACTGTCGACGATGAAACCAGCCCAGGAAATCAGGAGTAGCCCGAACACAGACTTGAAGATGTCGCTCGACCTACGCACTCGTGGCTGACCCTCGGATGCGACGAAGTACGAGGCGCGGCGGGGGGCTATTGGTTTGATCACGCCCTCCGTGTCTTCGGGATAGCCATGTCGCAGGGGAGCACCAGATCTCCGCTCATGCCCCTGAAACTATGCGCATCCGGAGATCCAGCGCGGCCGGAGCGTCTCCGAGGGCCGGCTCAAGCGTGAGCGCCCACTGTCACTTTGCCAACCGTCAGCACCGGCTCGGCCTCCATCACCGACCCCAGCAGGTCGACTTCGTCGTCGAGCGCCTTGCGTTGCCTCGTGGTGAGCTCGTGGAGTGGCTCGACAGTCACATCGAGCCTGCTACCTGCGCGTCGTTGGTGCCATACCCCGCCAACCACCCCATCGACGAGCAGGACCGGATAATTGCCTGCTTGGCCCGACGGGCTGAGAGCCCGGGTCGCCGCCGTGCCCGGGTACAACAGCTCTCGCGGCTGACCCGCGACGACGTAGGCGTCGAAGTAGGGGAGTAGGCGGACTCCCCGATGCGGCTCCTGCGGGGTCCCGACGTCCCCGGTGACCACCCAGGCCGGCCCACCCTCCATTTCCACTGGCTCCAGTTG
>JBIOVB010000104.1:0-4188 GCA_044867525.1 Acidimicrobiia bacterium
TGCAACCCGCCGACCAACAACCGCTACTGCGGTGGGCAGAACGTCACCCGAGGCCAGATGGCGGCCTTCTTGGCGAGGGCATTCGCCCTTCCCGCTTACAGCGGCCCAGACCGGTTCGTCGATGACAACGGGCATCTCTTCGAGAACGCCATCGAGCGTCTGGCCCAGGCCGGGATCACACTCGGGTGCACCCCGCCGACCAACAACAGGTTCTGCCCCGACGTCCCGGTGACGCGGGGGCAGATGGCGGCGTTCCTGAAGCGGGCATTTGGCGAATAGTTTAGTGGAGGGTGGGCGGAGCCGAGAGGTCCGCCCACCCTCCAACCAAAGACCTCTGGGGGGACCAGTGCGGGAGAGGATGCAGACAGGACGTCGAGTCGGTGGTCTGACTGTGATCGGCCTGATGGCGGTCGGGATCGCCATCACCGCCGGGGCTTCGCTGGCGAGAGCAGCTGTGATGGCCGGCCTCATCGACACGGTCGTCACAGACGGCTGGGCGCCCCAGGCACCCATCGATCCCTCGGGTGTCGCCTATGTGGACGGCTCGCTGATCGTCGTCGACTGCAACATCGACGAGCTCGACGAGTATCAGGATGTCAATCTCTGGGAGTACTCGCTCGCCACCGGCGCCATCGTCGACACCGGCAACACACACTCGGCCGCCGACTATGAGTCTCTCGAGCCCACCGGAGTGGACTACGACGCCTCGGGTCAGATCCTCTACCTGTCCGAGGACAGCTCCAATACGGTGTGGGGCATCCAGGCAGGAGGCGACGGGAGACTCGGTACGTCGGACGACACGGTGGTCCACGAGTTCGACATCGGCGCCATGGGAGCCTGGGACACCGAGGACCCTGCCTGGGATCCCGCCTCGGGGCATCTCTTCGTGCTCAACGGTGGTGGCTCGGAGATCTTCGAGGTAGATCCCTCCACAGGAGAAAAAGTGGGCGAAATAGACCTCGCCAGCATCATCCCCGGTGTGCCGGCCGACTTCGAGGGCTTGACCATCGATCCGGACACCGGCCACCTGCTGGCGGGAGCGCGCGTCGAGAAGGTGATCTACGAAGTGACCACGAGTGGAGCCCTGGTCGACACCATCGACGCCTCGGGCATCCCCGGGCTGGTCTACATATCCGGCATGACGATGGCGCCTTCGAGCACCCAGCCCGGTGAGTGGAGCATCTGGATCTCCGACCGGGACTCGGATGCCCTGTTCGAGATCTCAGCCTCGGGCACCGGAACCACCACCACGACGACCTCGACAACTCTCGCGAGCACGACAACCACACAGTCGAGCACCACGACGACCAACGGCACCACCTCGTCGACCGGTGCCGGTACCACGACGACCACGACGACCACGACGAATCCCCCTGACCCCACCCCCGACCCGGGTGATCCATTCGTGGACAACGACGGTCACGTGTTCGAGGAAGCCATCACCTGGCTCGCGGCCCAGGGAATCACCCAAGGGTGCAACCCTCCGGTCAACGACCGGTTCTGCCCCAACGCCCGCGTCACACGGGGTGAGATGGCGGCATTCCTGACCAGGGCGCAACACCTTCCCGCCTACAGCGGGCCCGACCGCTTCCGCGACGACGATGGCAGCGTGTTCGAAGGAGCAGTTGAGCGCCTCGCCGAGGCCGGAATAACCCAGGGCTGCAACCCACCGGCCAACAACCGGTTCTGCCCCGACCGTCAGATCACACGCGGTGAGATGGCGGCATTCCTGGTACGGGCATTCGGGCTCGGCAGCGGAGGGCCTGGCAACCACTTCCTCGACGACGACGGCCACATTTTCGAAAGCGCCATCGACAGGCTGCGCAACGCAGGCATAACCCAGGGCTGCAACCCACCGGCCAACAACAGATATTGTCCCGACGAGTATGTCACGCGAGGCCAAATGGCGGCATTCCTCAAGCGCGCCATCGAGGGCTGACCGGCTCGGTCGCCTCCAAGAGAGACACCGGCTATCACCGAGCTGCCCGTGAACTCGACCCTGGGCGTCGTGATACCCACCGTGGGCCAGCGACCAGAGTTGAAGGCCATGCTCGAGTCGGTCCTGATCCAAACCCGGGCTGTCCAACAGATCCGAATCGTCGTTGACTCCGACGACACCTCGCTCGTCGACTCGATCGTCGGCGATCTCTTCGACCGGCTTTCCAACGTCGACCTGGAGGTGATCAGCACCGGGGCCCGACGTGAGGAGGGCGCATACCTGGTGGACACCGGCTACGGATATGCGATCAACCTTGGCCTGGAGCGCCTGAGCACGGATCTCGTCGCCTTCCTCGATGACGACGACGAGATCCGCCCAACGCATTTTCACGGTCTCGAGGCGGCGCTGAGCGTCGACACCGGTGTGGGCGCCTCTTACGCCCGGGTCAAGGTCGTCTCGCCCGATGGCGCAAGCCACTTGTTTCCCGATGGGCCGATGCCAGATGGCACGATCGACGTAGGGACCCTGATCGACGCCCACCCCGTGTTGCTCCCGGCCGTGCTCGTCTACCGCTCGGTCCTCGAGTCGGTCGGGCCCATGGACGAGACCCTCGACCGAGAGGCGGACACCGACATGATCGTTCGACTGGGCCTGGCGACCGCCTTCGCCCCGGTCGACGACCCGACTTATATCTACAACCGGGTCAGCCGAAAATCCGTTGCCGGTGAGCGGATGCTGGAGGAGAGAGCCAGACTGCTCGAGAAGCACCAAGCGCACGTGAATCGCAACGATCGTTTGCGCCTCTGGGACGTCATCGCCCGGACGGCGCTCCGCTCCGGCTACCCGGATCTCGGGAGGCGGGCGGCGGCACAGGTCATCGATGCCGGCCGGCTTCCCAAGTTTCTGGAGAGCTGGTACCTCACGATCAGATCCCGCCCCACACCCGAGTTCATGAAGAAGCTGGCAGCGGGCCGACGCCGCTGATGAGCGGGCTCGAAGTCGACGGTCTCCTCCTCGAGCTCCAGGAGTCCTTCTCCTGGCCGACCCGCGCAGATCACTACGACCTGGTCGGGACGTGGGATCGGGAGCGCTCCGGCTCTTCGTTTCGCCACCTCCGCGGCAGCCCCGACGGCCCCGACATCGTGATCAAGAGCGTGAAGGGATGGACCGGAGAGGAGGCGGAAGCCTCCTACCTGGCCATGATCGATCTCGCCGACACCCTCGATCGCACCGCCTTCGAGGTCGCCTCGGCCATCCGCCCTCTGGCCTGGGCGGAGCGGCCACCTGTCCTGGTGATGCCCTTTCTCGAGGGGAGCGATGTCGTCACCATCCTCCGAGACCCGCATGCCGACGCCTTTAAGGGTCGGGTCGACGACTGGGTGAGTCGGGCGGGCGCAATGCTCGCCGCCTATCACACGACGCATCCCGCATCGCACGCCGTCGAGAGCGCGCGTGACGACGTTGCCGCGTTGGCGAGGCGGGTCGGGGTGGGGCGGGAGTTCGAGATCGACTGGGAGGAGAGGGTCGCCAAGTGCTTCGGTGACTTCGGGCCCAGCAACCTCCATGCCACAGCGAGCGGAGACCTCTACCTGCTCGATCCGCCGCTCTCACCTGGCCCGGCGGTGGTCCATCGCGACCTAGCCAACTTCCTCTTCGAGCTTAGAAGGCAAGTGGCCGGCCGGGGATTCACCAGGACCGAGCCGCTGCCCGGGAGCTTCGAGCTGCTGCGCGCCGAGCTGCTCCGCGGCTACGCCATGGCGCGGGGCATGCCGTTCGATGCCGAGGACGAAGCGCTCATCGCCCTCTTCGAGACCCGTCGCGCGTTGGGCATGGCGCGCAAGAGGTTCCCGCGGCGTCTCGGCGACGCCGCCTGGTTCGCATCCACCGGCCTCAGCCTTCGTAGAACGGCTCGATCTCGGTGACCGACCCGTCGCCGGTGAGCTGATAGGCGGTCCCGTCCTCGCGCTGCACCCGGAACACCGCCTCGTGGAAGGCACCGCTCAGGTCGAACATGTCAGGCTCCAGCCCGCAGTCGACGAAGTCGTATGCCGAAGGCTCCGACCCTCCCTGGTCTTCGACCACCACCAGCCCGAAGTCGCAGTTGCGGAACCGGACCGGGACCTCGGCCTCCGTGGCGTGTTCGTCGATGAGCAGGGTGCCGCCGTTGGTGGTGATGTTGGTCCAATTCTGGGTGTCTTCTGCGCCGTCGTCGCTGGCGTCGCCAAAAGCATGGGAGATGACCGAGTAAC
>JBIOVB010000105.1:0-6656 GCA_044867525.1 Acidimicrobiia bacterium
CTCCGACGCTGGCGACGATCCGAGGCGATGTGAGCTGCTCACCGCAGCTTCGGAGGTTGTGGCGTCCGAGACCGCCGCTCTGGAGCAAGCCTGGTCATCCAGCTACCAGGATGGTCCGGCGTTCTCCGAGTCCTTCGCAGGCGAGGGCATGCCGGCCGACGATGCACTCGGCGAGCTGGTCTCGGCAGTGGTCGAAACCCTCAAGCAGCAGTCCTTGTTCCAGGTGGGAGCTGCAGTGCGGATCTCTGCCGCCGAGCCGGACCCGGAGGCGATACCCGAGGGCGAGGCCGGTGCCGCCGCCGATTTCTATCGCGCCCAACTCGAGGCCGTGCGCTCGATGCTCGAGGCCGGTGCCCCGGAGTCGCTCGGCGACCTGATCAGCGCACGGTCTCCCGAGGTGATGGACCGGTTCGACCAGCATCTCGAAGGGGCGTTGGCGGAGCTCGACCAGATCGAGGGCTCGATGCGTGACATCGCAACGGAGGATCCGGCCCGTCTCGAACCGTTGTACGAGCACCTCTCCGAATTGCTGATCACGTTCGAGTCCGACGTCGTCTCATTGCTCGACTTGACCCTTGGGTTCTCCGACACCGACGGGGATACGGGGTGAGCAGAGAGGCCTGGCGCCGGGCGGCGCTCCGCCCTGTCGACAGCGCCTCGGTCGCCGTATTCAGGATCGGTCTGGGAGGAGTCGGCTTGCTATTGGTGTGGCGGTTCTTCGCCCGGGGTTGGATCGACTCCCTGTTCATCGAGCCTGGATTCCATTTCCCATATCCGGGATTCGAGTGGGTGCGGGTGTGGCCCGGCTGGGGGATGCACGCCCATTTCGCCCTGATGGGTGTCGCCGCACTCGGGGTCCTCCTCGGGTACCGGGTGCGGTTCAGCGCGGCCTTGTTCGCTCTGCTCCTCGCCTACGTCGAGCTCGTCGATCGCAGCCTCTACCTGAACCACTACTACTGGGCCGTCCTCGCCGCGGCCCTGCTCGTGTTCCTGCCGGTGGATCGTGCCTATGCGATCATCGGGAAGGGCAACGGAGCCGACCGATCGTCGATGATCCCGATGTGGGTGATCTGGTTGCTCCGATTCCAAGTGGGGATGGTCTATTTCTTCTCGGGCCTGGCCAAGGTGAACACGGACTGGCTGCTCCGTGGTGAGCCGCTGGCGACCTGGCTTCCGGCCCGAGCCGACCTGCCGTTGCTCGGGGCCCTGCTCACCATCCCCGCGGCTGCGATCGTCATGGCCTGGCTCGGGGCGTTCTTCGATCTCACCATCATCGCCTGGCTTTCCTGGAGGCGAACTCGAGCCCTTGCCTTCGGGGTGCTGGTTGCATTCCACACCCTCACCTGGCTGCTCTTTCCGGCGATCGGGGTCTTTCCCCTCCTGATGACGCTTGCGGCCACGGTCTTCTTCGATCCCGCCTGGCCTCGCCGGCTCACCGGCCCACTGCAGAGGGGTGCTCCCGATGCCCGCTTCCGGTGGCGGGCTCACGGCGTGGTGCCCATTGCCCTTTACACGCTGCTGATGATCGCCCTGCCCCTCCGCCATCACCTTGTGCCGGGAGACGTGAAATGGACGGGCGAGGGCTATCTGGCCTCCTGGCAGGTGATGCTCAGCGAGAAATCGGGCTCGGCCATGTTCGTGGTCACCGACCCCGACACCGGCAATACCTGGAGCGTGCCGCCGCCCGCGGTGCTGACTCCACGACAGCAGGCGGTGATGGCCACCGATCCGGTGATGATCCAACAGACGGCGAGCCTCATCGCAGCCGATCACGGCGGGGCGGCAGTGGCAGCCGACGTGGTGATGACGTTCAACGGCCGCCCGTCGGTCCAATTCACCGACCCCACCGTGGACCTGACCGACCTGGCAGCCACTGTCCCCGTCCGGCGTTGGTTGATGCCAGAACCAGGGTGACGACCCCGCATTCGACAAATCGTCACCTTTTCGAAACACGCCTGAAATAGAGCCCTCCTCACCATCGCCGCCGAACCACGGCGAGGAGGTAAGGATGGACCCGGGCACCATTGCCTGGTTGCTCACATCGAGCGCATTGGTGTTGTTCATGACTCCCGGGCTGGCCCTTTTCTATGGAGGGATGGTCCGGTCCAAGAACGTGCTCAGCATGCTCATGAACAACTTCTTCACGATTTCGATCGTGACCGTTGTCTGGCTGGTGGTGGGCTACACGCTCGCCTTCGGCCCCGACCTGGGCGGCGGGCTGCTCGGGAACTTCGACTTCCTCGGCTGGCAGGATCTCACTGGCGACGCACTGTTGTTCGCCATCTTCCAGATGATGTTCGCCATCATCACGCCGGCCCTGATAACCGGCGCCATCGCCGAACGTATGAAGTTCTCGGCATGGATCCTGTTCGTGACCCTGTGGTCGATCTTCGTGTACCCGGTGGTGGCTCACTGGGGCTTCGCGGCAGACGGGCTGCTCTTCGCCAACGGGGTACGGGACTTCGCCGGCGGCCTGGTGGTCCATGTCAATGCCGGCATCGCCGCCCTAGCGCTGGTGTTCGTGCTGGGCCCCCGTCGTGGGTTCAAGGAGGAGGCGTTCCGTCCCCACTCCCTACCGCTGACCCTGCTCGGGACCGGGATCCTCTGGTTCGGGTGGTTCGGCTTCAACGCAGGGTCCGCCCTGGCGGCCGACGCCAACGCCATCACGGCCTTCGCGACGACCCAGATCGCGGCTTCGGTTGCTGCATTGGGCTGGGTGGTGGCCGAGTGGTGGAAGACGGGCAAGCCAACGACATTGGGAGCGGCATCGGGGGCGGTGGCAGGCCTGGTGGCGATCACGCCCTGCGCCGGGTTCGTCAGCCCGCTGGCTGCGGTTGCGATCGGGCTCATCGCAGGCGTGGTCTGCTTCCTGGCGGTCAGCCTCAAGTTCAGGTTCAACTATGACGACTCCCTCGATGTGGTCGGCATCCACTTGGTGGGCGGGATGGCGGGCTCCTTGCTCCTCGGCGTGTTCGCCTCGACGGCGATCAACCCGGCGGTGGGGTCCGACGGCCTGCTATTCGGAGGAGCGGACTTCTTCCTCAAGCAGCTTGTCGGGCTGGCTGTGGTACTCGTGTTCAGCTTTGTGGCGTCGTATCTGCTGGCCCAGCTCACGAAGGCGATCACCGGGTTGCGGGCGGACGAGAAGACGGAGATCGACGGTCTCGACATCTCGCTCCACGAAGAGCGCGCCTACGTTTCCGGGGAGTGAGGAAGGAAAATGAAACTCATCATCGCCTACATCAAGCCCTTCAAACTCGATGACGTGAAAGAGGGGCTCAGAACGATCGGTGTCACCGGGATGTCGGTTGGCGAGGTCCGGGGCTTCGGGAGACAGTCGGGTCAGACCGAGGTCTACCGTGGAGCCGAGTATCAGGTGGATTTCGTGCCCAAGACCCGGATCGAGGTAGCCGTGGACGACGACGTGGCACCGAGGGCGGTTGCCGCCATCGAGGAAGCGGCCAAGACCGGCGACATCGGAGACGGGAAGATCCTGGTCCTTGCCCTCGAGGAGGCTGCCAGGATCCGGACCGGGGAACGGGGGGCAGACGCTTTGTGACGGCAGCGGATCGGCTCCGGGAGCTCAGGGCTGAGTGGAACAGGCCCCGGGCTCCCGACGATCCTTCCCTGCTCCCGGGGCGTCTCACCGGCGCTACCGATTCGCTCATCCACGAGATCGTCCACGGCCGCAACACGAGCGGATGGGCGGTGGTTGCCGTGGGCGGCTATGGGCGCTCGGAGATGTGCCTCCATTCCGACATCGATGTGATGCTGCTTGGGGCCGTTCCCCCGGACGCAGTGCGTCAGGTGCTCTATCCCTTGTGGGACACCGGGATGAGGGTCGGGCACTCGGTGCGGACCGTCAAAGAGGCGGTGACCGCATCAGTGGAGAACGTCGAGACCCTGTGCTCCCTGCTCACCATGCGGGCCATCACCGGGGACGAGGAACCGGTCCGCGAGTTGGAAGAGGAACTCGTCGGCCTGCTGCGCAGGCAGCGCTCCCTGCCCGAGGTCCTCGCCGGAGAAGAGCGTGCCCTGCGCAGTCGAGAGCCCTTCTTCCTCCAGGAGGCCGACATCAAGTCGGGGCGCGGCGGGCTGCGGTCGATTCATCGTGACGACTGGATGAGAGCGAGAGCCGAGATGCTCGGAGCCTCGACGGCAGGTGATGCGCTCAGCGTGGAGAGGTCGACCCTGCTCTCGATCCGGAACGCCCTCCACGCCACCCAGGGAAGGGGTGTCGAGAAGCTCGCAATCGAGCTCAGGCCGACGGTTGCCGGGTGGCTCGACGAGGACCCGTACGACACCTGTGCCAGGTTGTATCGGGCGATTCGCACAGTCGACGACCATCTGCTTACCCGTTGGCCGGTCGGGAAAGTGCCCGATCACGATCCGATCGCCCGCGCCGGGAGAAGGCTGGTCTCCGCGGTCAGACTGCGGCGCCAAGCGGCTGCCGGCGAGTCGGCTACTCCTCTCCCGGTCGCCATCCGCTATCTCGACCATCCAGCCCAGGTCTCGGCGATCGCCAAACACAGCGACACGTCATGGACCCCGAGCGACCGGGCTGCCCTCGTCGAGCTCCTGGCCGGCGGGGCGGAGGGCTGGGCCGCATTCCGGAGACTCGACGTTTGGGGGAAGGAGGTCCTTCCCGAGCTCGCCGCGGTCGAATCCCTACCGCAGACCGCCGTCTTTCACAGTCACCCGGTCGACTCCCATCTGTGGCGCACTGTGGAGGAGGTGGTGTACCTGACGAGTGGCGGAAGCGAGTGGTGCACCGCTCAGGCCGATGACCTGGGCTCGATCGACGAGCTGCTGCTGGCGGCGTGGCTTCATGACATCGGAAAAGGGAGGGGCGGCGACCATTCCGAGATCGGAGCTTCGCTCGCCGAGGGCATCCTCACCCGGTTCGGCTACAACCCGAGGACGGTCGACCTGGTGAAGCGGGCGGTTGCTCTCCATCTGCTCCTACCCGGCGTGGCCACCCGTCAGGATCTCGATGACCCCGAGGTCATCCGTTCCACCGCATCCCGGATCGACGACCCGGAGCTCCTGTCGCTGCTGGCCGTCCTCTCGGTTGCAGACGCCCGGGCCACCGGCCCTTCCGTGTGGTCAGATTGGAGTGGAAGCCTCCTGCGGACGCTGGTCAGCCGGGTCGGGGAGGAGCTACAGGGAACTTCCTACGGGAGCGAATACGCCGCCCTCGACGCCCTATTGGCCGACCACGTCGCGGCAATGCCTCCCGGGTATTTGCGTCGGTTCGGCACGGAGATGGCGAGCCGGCATTTGCATCTGGCCACGCCACCGCCTTCGGAAACGGAAGTACGGGTCGAGGTGTCAGGTGACCCCGGAATCCCGACAGTGGTAGCGGTCGCCCGCGACCGGCCCGGGTTCCTGGCGATCGTGTCCGGGGTCTTCGCCCTGCACGGGCTGAACGTTCTCGAAGCTCGGATCGCCACCCGAAGCGACGGGGTCGCCATCGATACCTTCCGCGTTGAAGACTCCTTGGGTGAGCTGCGCCTCGAGCCCGCCGACTGGCACCAGATAAGGACAGACCTCCAGCGGGCAGCAGGGGGAGAGTTGGAGCTCGCATCCCGACTCGCCGCCAAGGCTGCCGCCTACTCCCCGGCGCCGGTCGACTCGCGGGTGACCGTGGACGTCCGGGACGGAATGTGGCAATTCACCGTCCGGGGGCCGGACCGGGTCGGTCTCCTCCATGACCTGGCCCACGAGCTGACCCTGGCGGAGGTGGGGATCACTATGGCCAAGGTGACCACCAGGGGCCAGGAAGTGATGGACGTTTTCGCGGTGAGCCCGGGGGTGATACCGCCCGCCGAGTTGGGGGAACGGTTGCTCGGGGTGATCCAACGGTACCCGAGCCTCGATCCGCAATAAGTGAAGCCCCAACAACTCCGAACCGAAGTTCTGAGCCGTCGGGGCTTCGTGAGGAACTATAACCGCTCCCGACGACGGTCAAAATCGTAGACGGCTTTTTCTAACGTGAATTTTCGCGGGGAGCGCTCCTCTCACCAGCTCGATCTGGTGCTCCGTGCGGGCAAGAGTGAGGGGTGAGTACATCAGGATCAGGAAGGGATCGACTCGGAGCAGTGAGGTTCCGTTTCGGGGTTTTTCACCACCACCAGCGATGGGTCGACGGGCGACTCCAACTCGACCACCGTCGTAGCAGTCCCAAGCGGACACGGAATCACACAGAACTGCTCGGGGCTCGTCGTCGGCCCGAGGTAGTAAAGGGAGACCAACAGCTCCCCATCGACGACCTCGGTCTCGACGTGGTCGTACTCCCAACATGTCTCGTCAGGGGAGCCATAAACGTCGATCTCAAGCGCCGAACCGTCTGGCGATAGCCGTGCCGACTCGAAGGACCACAGGATCAGGGGGTGCGAATCTTCGCTGACTTCGGGGGTGCGGTTCGCCTGCCACTGCCAGACAGCCAACAGTCCGATCAGCACTACGATCGCGAGGAGCGTCCACAGCACCCATTTTGTTGGCGAACGCATCGAGAGAGCCTACGACTGACGTCTGCTTCGCCAGTGATCGGGGTCGTTATCCCAGGCCGAGATAGCGGCCAGTCCAATGCGCTGGATCTCTTTGACGAGACGAGTCGCGACATCGACCGCCGAATCAGCTTTGCGGTAGCCGTG
>JBIOVB010000106.1:0-2353 GCA_044867525.1 Acidimicrobiia bacterium
CTCGGCGATGGCATCGTCGTAGTAGCCCGTTTGCGGCCTGAATACAGCCGATTCAAGAGCGCCAAAGTCACGGACACCAGCTGCGCCTCCGAATTCCTCGATGAGCAATGCGTGGATGGCGAGGACCTCGACGACTGTCAGGTACTCGGACAACTACTTCGCGAGTTCCTCGTAAAGGCTGCGATGCCGGGCAATCGACGCCTTCGCATGGGCGATGACCTCAGGTCGCGGCGCACTGCCCTTCTTTCTTTCCACCCACTCAATCAGAGCTTCGTCGAGAACGGCCTGGAATTGGCGACCTTCCGCAGCGGCCAATTTCCGGACCTCGTCGAGGAGTTCGGGCCGGGCCTGGGATGAGAATTTCTGCAATGTCATGACGTCGTCATGATAGATCATGACGTGACATGAAACCAGGGTATGGGCCTACTCTCCAAAGTCCCGCAGGCTGGCCGGCTAGCCAACCCCCCTCACCCCTCGACGACGATCGTTCCCCTCATCTGATCGGGGTGGAGGCTGCAGAAGTAGGTGAAGGTGCCCGCCTCCTCGAAGAGAAACGAGAACTCATCCCCCTCATTGAGAGTCCCCGACCCCCACACCGCATCGTCGGAGTTCGAGGTGTGCGCCGTGCCCGATGCCGTGTTCTCCCAAGTCACCGTGGTGCCAACACCGATCGTGAGCGGGTCCGGGGAAAACTCGAAGTTCGCGATCTCGACCCGCTCAGCAGGCCCGCCGCCGGTGGGGTCGGCACCGTCGTCGACGCAGGCGCTCGATGACAGCAGAGCCACAACTGCCAATGAGACGAGAGCTCTTCTCACAGTGATCCTTTCCGGGTTTGCACCATGATTCCCATTCCGTGACCCGTCCAACCATCGAAGGAAACAACGCCGGCCCCTAACCTTCGACCATGACCGCATCGGACAAGCCGGAGAGGGTCAGCGGACCAGCCTCCTACTTCCCCTCCATCGAGCGCAACTACGGGCGCCCGGTCGAAGAGTGGTTCGCCATCATCCGCGCCCACCCGATGGACAAGCACATGGACCAGGTGAACTGGCTCAAAGCGGAGTACGGAATGGGCCACGGCCACGCCAACGCCCTCGTCGCCTACGTCCGCCAACAAGACTCCGAGAACTGACCCGTCGCGCTCCCGCCCGGTGCCGGCGATCTGGCGGCACCGAGCGTGCTCTGAAACAGGGCACTCGAGAGGCCAGTGCCCAGTCACCCGGCTACCCCCGTAGCATGTTGAGAATCAGCAACTCATTCAGGATCGGCGTCGTTGTCGTCGTGATCGCTCTAACGGGCTGTGGGACTTCGACCACCACCACCGCCGAGCCCTCCACCACTCCCGCCTCGCCGACCACTCAGCCCGAACCGGGTCCCTTCGACTTCACCGCCCAGACCCTCGAAGGTGAGACCATCGAGGGGGAGTCGCTCAAATACCACGACGTGGTGCTCTGGTTCTGGGCTCCCTGGTGCCCGATCTGCCTGGTCGAGGGCAAGGACCACGTGGCTCCGGCGCTGGCACAGCTACCCGACGGGGTTCGGTTCGTGGGGATCGCCGGTCGCTCCACCGACATGGCCGACATGGAGCATTTCGTGGAGTGGACCGGGACCGGCGGGGTGACCCACGTCGTTGACATCGACGGTTCGATCTGGGCCGGCTTCGACGTGATCCTTCAGCCGGCGTTCTACTTCGTGAATCAGGACGGGACGGCGACCCGGGCCGGATCCGGGCTCACCGCCGACGACCTCCTCGCCGAGTTCGAGACCCTCATCAGCAGCTGACCGCCTAGAGCCGGGGTGACGCCTCCTCCTCGACTGTGTCCACCAACCCGGACGGTTCAGCCGCCGGCTCTCCCCCCTGCATGTAGGCCCACACCGCCAGCCCGGCCACGAGCGCCACGATCGCCACCAGTACCGGAGTCCCCCACGACTGGATGGTCAGGGTCACCGCGGACTGCCAGCGGGCCGTGGCCAACAGGACCGGGTTGAGCACGTCGACCCCGTAGCGGGGAAGGATCTCGGCGAGCCCGAACAAGACGACATAGAGCCCGGCGAGGATCATCAGCACCCCGCCCACCCTCATGATCAGGCGATTGTTCCTGCGAAGCGCCGTCATCACCCCGGATCCGGCCACCACCGCGGCCAGGGTCACCGCCAGCACCGACGCCCCCATGCCGATCCCGTAGACAACGAAGGGCAGCACCACGCCCAGCGGGTTTGTCGCCACCAACGCCTGGGACACCACCGCCAGGAAGAGGCCGATGGTGCAGCTCAGCGAGGCCAGGGCGAATCCCGCCCCGTACCCCACCTGGGACCGGAAGGTGGCCCTCGGCGCCGACAGCTGTTTGCGCAG